>JAADGS010000028.1 GCA_013152275.1 Actinomycetota bacterium
TCCGACACGACGCCGGATGGACCTACCAGCCCCTCCCCGACGGCGACCACCACTGGACCACCAAACTCGGCCACACCTACACCACCAGCGGTGCGCCGCCCTGACCGCCGTCACCCGCCCCAGGATCCCGATACTGTTCGAGGTAGGCTCCTCCTAAAAGGGACACGATGCACGATGTAGCCGGGAAAGTGGCGGTGATCACGGGTGCGGCTGGGGGCATCGGACTGGGCATGGCACGCGCTTTCGCCGACTCCGACATGCGGCTCGTGCTTGCCGACATCGACGTGAATCGGCTCATGGATGCCGTCGACGGACTCGAGAGCGCAGGGGCTGCCGTGCTTGGCGTACCGACCGATGTCACGGACCGGCCGTCGGTAGATGCCCTGGCGACCACTGCCATGGAACGATATGGAGCGGTCCACCTGCTGTGCAACAACGCAGGCGGGCCACTTCCGAAGTCTGTGATGGACGTGACGGCCGACGACTGGGAGCGCGTGCTGAGCGTCAATCTGTTCGGTGTGATCAACGGGATCCATGCGTTCTTGCCGATCATGGAAGCTCAGGGCGAAGGACACATCAATGCCACGTCCTCGCTGAGCGGCCTCGTCGCGTTTCCCCCGGTAGTGACGTACAACGTTGCCAAGTCGGGCGTCATCGCCGTGATGGAGACCCTCGCACGCGAGCTACGTGAGGCCGGTTCGCCGATCGGAGTGTCGGTATCGTGTCCCGCTTCGGTGGCGACACACATCGTGGAGAACATGATGAGCAACGCCCGCAGGACCGGGTACGAACCATCGCTCGACGAACTGACGGCAGCCGAACAGGCACAGGCCGGGCTGCTCGGAGGAGGCATGGATCCCGACGAGGTCGGTCGCATCGTGCTGGACGGCGTACGGCAGGGGCGCTTCTGGATCTTCAGTCACCCCGAACTCATCGACGGCCCTATTCGCAAGAGGTTCGAGGCGATGGTCGCCGACGGGAGTCTTCCGGACTTCTAGGCTCCTCCCTCGATCACGCTGCCGGGCGAACGCGATCTTCTTGGCGGCGTACCGATCCCCACCCTTGCCCGAGCGATATGCAGACCCATGGCCATGTTCTCGTTGTCCATCGCCGCATCGATGGGAATCTCCGGCGACGACCCGATACCACCGACCCACCGTGACGATGGCCGGTCACCGCTCCTTGTCGACCGGCAGGTGTTCCGTCCGACATCTCCACCACGCCAATCACTCGTAACACACCACTATCTTGCCTTGTTGAGCTTGGGCCCGGTCACCGAGGTCGAAACTGTCCAGCTGACTGCGACACGGCACATAGGTGCATAATCAATGCACATATGTGCATGCACCCGTTGACGCGCCCGTGAGTACAGGCATACAGTCTCTGCAAGTGATCTACTCACGCTGACTGCGGGTATCTGGGAGGGTATTCATGCCTGCGAGCGAGGAACGGCTCGAGTTGTTGGGCCAGATTGTCGTCTGGTATTACGAAGAGAATCTCGACCAGCGCGAGATCGCTCTTCGCATCGGAAAGTCGCGGTCGATGGTCTCCCGTCTGTTGCATGAGGCCCGGGATGCCGGATTGGTTCAAATCCGGGTCAAGTTCCCGTTGCGCTCATGTCCAGATCTGGAAGAGCGACTCGTGGAACGTTTCGGGTTGATGGAAGCTCGAGTACTCGATAACCGTGGTCTTGTGTACGAAACACTTCTCGCTCGCGTAGGCCGTCTGGCCGCACGGTCTCTGCAAGGTCATCTCCACTCCGACATGCGTATTTCCGTCGGTTGGGGAGCCTCCCTTTTCCATGTCGTGAGAGCGATGCCGGAGATACAACTTCGGGGAGTCTCGGCCGTGCAGATGATGGGCTCTATCGGCCAAGGCGACCCGGCCATCGACGGTTCCGGCATCGTCAGGCTGCTTGCCGAGAAGCTGAATGGTGACTATCACTTCCTGGCGACTCCTCTTCTCGTGGACCAGGAGGAAACCGCCCAATCACTCCTCTCTCAGCGGGCGATCAGCCACACATTGGACCTTGCCCGAAGAAGTGACGTGGCCATCACGGGTATCGGATCAGTCGGTCAGATTCCGGGTATTGTCCGTGCCGGATACTTCGACCAGGCGACGATCACCGAGCTGCAAGAACGCGGCATCGTGGGAGATCTGTTGGGGTTCTTGTTCGATGATCAGGGACGCCCTGCCGATCTGCCTCAGAACCGGCGAGTCGTGGCCATGCCGCTGGAAGACCTCACGTCCATACCGTTTGTCATGGGGGTCGCTGCCGGGAAAGGGAAGGCGACTGCGATCCTCGCGGTACTCAGAGGGGGGTATCTCAACGGCCTCGTTACCGATTCCACCGCTGCCGAGGCGATCCTCCATATCGACGCAAACAAGAGTGTCAGCGAGGTGGCTTGATGTTCGAATCCAAGACGATCGCCCTACTCGTCGTTCTCGTGGTTGCCTGGCTCATCCAGCTCGGTCTCTCCACTTGGCAAATGCATCGATTCCATTCACGTGCACTGTCTCTACGCCGCCTCGGAAGCGCCATGTCCATCGGCATGGCAGGCTCGAATTGGAAACGCAAGACCTATGTCGTCGTGGTCATCGATCAGTCCGACGTAGTCATTGCTTCAGAACGCCTCGCCGGTTTCACCATCTTCGCCGGTTTGAAGCCCGTTTCAAACGTCATCGGCCTCCGGCTCGATGATCTTGGCATCGGAACTCCCCCTGCCGGAGTGAGCGAAAAGACCTGGAGAGCATTCGAACAGGCGGCCGGCTTTCTGCAGAGGGCAAGAGACAAGCGCTCCAGATCGATGGAATCGAGGGTGGACGGATCCGAGGAGGATGGCTGAATGACATAGCGCGCACGTGAGACCGGTTATCGCAGCGGACCGAAAGTAAACAGACGCTGTCAGTCTGAGAGGAGAGACAATGCAATTACTAGCAAGTTGGGCTGAAGCTTTCATCGGTGTCTTCAAGCAAGGTGCCGATGTCTTCTCCGGTCTGCTGGTCGGAATCGTCCCACTGCTCATCGTGCTGCTTACCGGCGTGAACGCGTTGATTGCGCTCATCGGGCCGGAACGCGTGAACAAGTTCGGTGAATGGGCAGCTCGCGAGGGGATCATCTACTACCCGATCAGGTATGTGGTCTGGCCCGTGCTCTCGGTGTTCTTCCTTACGAACCCGATGGCATACACCAACGGCCAGTTCCTCCCGGAGAAGTACAAGCCGGCGTTCTATGACGCTGCGGTGTCGTATGTGCATCCCCCGCTGGGGATCTTCCCGCACATCAACCCGGGAGAGCTCTTCGTTTGGCTCGGCATTGCGACCGGCATCGAGGCCCTTGGGTTGAATGTCACGGACCTTGCCGTCCGCTACTTGCTCACCGGACTCCTGGTCATTCAGATCCGGGGAATCGTAACCGAGCGGATCACTGCCTTCCTGTGGAAGCGCAGCGGCCTGATCCCAGCCGCCTGATCGAGGAGGATTGAATATGCAAGATTTCTTGACTCGACTTGGCAAGGGAACCGGCTTGGTGGTCGGAGCCCTGTTTCAGGCAGGACGTGATGCCGTAGACATCGTGTTGAAGACCGTGATTCCGTTCATGGCATTCATCGCCTTCGTCATCGGCATCATCCTCGCAACAGGCGTCGGAGACTGGCTGGCCAACGGCCTCAAAGGCTTGGCCAGCAACGTGATTGGACTCCTCATCCTTTCGGTGATCATCGGTTTTCCGCTGCTTTCACCGCTGCTGGGACCTGGAGCAGTCATAGCGCAGATCATCGGTACACTTATCGGTGTTGAGATCGGCCGAGGGAACATCTCGCCAACCATGGCGCTGACGGCCTTGTGGGCCATCAATCCCCAGGTTGGGTGTGACTTCATCCCGGTGGGTCTCGCGCTCGGAGAAGCAGAACCAGAGACGGTAGAGATCGGGGTACCGGCAGTGCTGTTCTCCCGGATGATCACGGGCCCGATAGCCGTGGTGATCGGGTGGGCAGCCAGTATCGGAATGTACGCCTGATCGAGAGAGGAGGCGTTGTCCGAATGGGTTTTCTGAAACGGCTCAAGAAGTCCCCCAAAGAAGCTGCTGAAACAACGGAGGATGCGACTCGACCCGAGGCCGAAGAGATACCGGCCGCGGACGCAGAGTCCGCTCCAGACGAGGCCGGCGAGACCGTCGAGGTCTCCGCCGAGCCTGCGCAGCCTTCGCCTCCTCCCGGAGGGTATCGGAAGGTGCACGTCGGACGCGGTATGAAAGGATGGGGCACAGGACTGGTCATCCAGCCCGAGCCGGGAAGGGATCTGATCTACTCCGTGACCGGAGGAGGAATCCACCCAGTCGCGCAGCGCATCGCAGACCTCACCGGCGGGAGACCATTCGACGGCTTCAAGTCGAAAGCGGGCTTCAACGAGATTGCAGTCGCTGTCATCGACTGCGGTGGAACGGCTCGCATCGGTGTCTACCCCATGAAAGGTGTGCTGACCGTCGACGTGCACGGGGCGAGTCCCTCGGGTCCGTTGGCGCGGTTCATCACCGAGGAGAACTTCGTCTCGGGGGTTTCTGTCGATGACATCTCCTTGATCGAGGACTGAGGAACGTCCGACACGATGGGATCCGGTCGACCACCGGATCCCATCCCACTCTCGATGGGCCTGGCCTACGGCCGGGTTGGGTGACTAATGCCATGACCACCGTCAAATACGAAGCCGCCGTGATCAGCGTAGGGGAAATGGCTGACGCGTTCGCCGCAGAAGGCATCCTGGTGTTCTTCGGCGAAGAGGCGCCTGAAGAACTCCACGAGTTCGCCATTCTCATCGATCACGACACGCTGCATGCCCCGGTCGAGGCCGGTGACATCCTCCAGATTGGCACAGAGCCGTACCCGGTGCTCTGTGTGGGAGACGTCGCAAACGAGAACCTGGCCGCCCTGGGACATCTCGTCGTCAAGTTCAACGGGCGCACCGAGCCCGAACTCCCCGGAGACGTGAGCGTCCCCGAAGTTCCGGCACCGAACGTAACGCCAGGCACCGTTGTGCGAATTCTCAAAGGAGAGCATTGATGCTGTTACCGCTACTGAAGTCGCGCGACGAGCGCGGGGAGATCGTGCGCATCGGTCTTGCAGGCGCCGGCCAGATGGGTGAAGGCCTGGTCAGTCAGATGGAGACCATCTACGGCATGCGTGTGGTCGTCGTGGCCGACGTCGTACCCGGCCGTGCCACGGAAGTCTTCCTTTCCGCCGGTGTGGACGGAGCAGACATCATCGAGACCGAGGATCCCGACAAGGCTGCAGATGCCGTGCGTGCCGGCAAGCGTGTTGCCACCACCAGAACCCACCTCGCCGCAACGACCGAGCCGCTGGATGTGGTCGTCGAAGCGACAGGAATCCCAGATGTCGGCGCCCGTGTCGCCTATCACGCGATTCTGGCGGGCAAGCACGTCATGCAGATGAATGTCGAGACCGATGCCACCGTCGGCTACATTCTTCGCAAGATGGCCAATGCTGCCGGCATCGTCTACACGCTGACCGGAGGTGATGAGCCGGGCGCCACGATGGAGCTCTACGACTTCGCCACCAGTCTCGGATTCAAGGTCGTCGCCGCCGGCAAAGGAAAGAACAATCCGCTCGACCGCACGGCGAACCCCGATTCCATGGCCGAGACGGCACGGGACCGCAAGATGAATCCGAAGATGCTCGCCTCCTTCGTCGACGGCACCAAGACGATGGTGGAGATGACATCGCTGGCCAACGGCATCCAATTCATACCCGACGTACGGGGAATGCACGGACCCCATGTGACACAAGACACGCTGGCCCAAACGTACGTTCCTCGAGAGGCCGGAGGCATCGAGTCACACGAAGGGGTGGTCGACTTCGGCCTGGGGATCGCCCCCGGCGTGTTCGTGACATTCACGACGGACCATCCAAAACTGATACGTGATCTTCAATACCTGTCGATGGGTCCTGGACCGTACTGGGCGCTCTATCGCCCATACCATCTGACGAGCCTGGAGACACCCGTGTGGATCGCCCGAGCTGCAATCATGGGCGAAACGACTCTCGCTACCGATGCTCCTCCAACGGCCGAGGCCATCACGGTGGCCAAGAGGCCTCTGGAAGCCGGTGAAACCATCGATGGTCTCGGCGGCTTCACCGTCTACGGACTGATAGAACGCGCCGATACCGCACGCCGGCAGCACCTTCTCCCTCTGGGTTTGGCACCGGGATCGAAAGTTCTGCGAGATATCGAAATGGGCGAAACCCTCACCTATGACGATGTCGCGCTGGACGAGTCGCTCACCGTCGTCAACCTGAGAAGGCTCCAGGATCTCGAAACGGCCGAGCACTGAAGCCCATGGGAGGGCTACTCCGGCGAATCATGCGCCGCTCGGTCGATCGCGCCGTCCAGATGCAACCGCGGCGCGTCGATCGTATCCGTAACGACCTCCTCTACGCCGCCCCCTCGGAACGTGACCTGGTCGCGGAGATTCGTCGCGCCGGTGAACGTCTCCTGGCAGCCGGATTGGCTCCCCCGACGCTGGGAGCGCTCGCCGTCCGTCGATCCGCCAAGTCGGCCACGCGAACCGCGGTTGGTACCGACCTTGGCTGCATCGACAATCGAGCACTGGACACGGTTCCGATCAATGATTCTGAGCCGCTGGTGACTGCCCTTGCATCCCACGAGGCGGCAGCATGGGGAGTGCCGCCCATGTTGCTGACCCTCGCCGAGAGTGGTCGTGTGCCGGACGCTGTCGTGGATTCCATGAGCGAAGCTGCAGGTTCCATCCGATTGGGTGTGGCGACAGGACCCTTTCCAGAAGGTGTCACCGTGATCCGAGGGATTGGCGTAGTGGCCGCCGGGCGCGATCTGGACGATGCGGTCACACGGCTCGAAGCCGCCGAGATTCTGGCCACGATCACCGTGCATATGACCGACAGGAGTTGAACAGATGGTTGAGACGACGGTCACCGTGAGACATGAAGTCGGACTGCACGCACGTCCGGCTGCGATATTTGTCAAGACCGCCCAAGGATTCGACAGCTCCATCACGCTCACGAATCTCACTCGTGGGAGTGACCCGGTTGATGCAAAGAGCATCATCGCCGTGTTCAAGATCGCGATAGCGAAGGACCATGAGGTTCGCATCCAGGCGGACGGACCCGACGAAGAGGCGGCTCTGCAATCACTCAAAGGACTCATCGAAAGTAACTTCGGAGAATGAACCGCATCATGCACGGTGTCCCGGCGGCCGGTGGTATCGCCATCGGACCGGCGTTCGTATATCGACCGGAGATGCCCGAGATTCCAGAAGGCCCCGTCGACGACATCCCCGCAGAGCAGGCGCGTCTGCTCGCCGCAATCGCAGCCGTCGATCGGCGCCTCGGTGAGCTCGAGGCAATCACCGCCGGCCAGGCCGGAGACACTGCCGCCGAGATATTCGAGGTGCATCGAATGTTCTTGGCAGACCCGGCGATCTCTGCCAAGGCGGCCGACATGATCGCCACCGAGGCGGCCACCGCCGAGGCTGCAGTGGTCGCGGTCACGGGAGCACTTGCCGACGAGTTCGCCTCCATCGGTGACGACTACTTTGCCCAGCGGGCGATCGACGTGCGAGACATCGGACAGCAACTCGTGCGCGAGCTGATGGGGCTGGGCGCCGGAGGATTGTCGGAAGTCACCGTGCCGTCGGTTGTCATCGCCGACGATCTGACACCGTCGGACACCATGTCACTTCCGGAGGGAACGGCGTTGGCTTTCTGCACCAAGGAAGGGAGCGCCACCTCCCATGCGGCGATTCTGGCCCGGTCGATGGGGATCCCGGCGATCGTCGGGCTCACGAACCTCGACGTTTCCACCGGTACGACGGTCGGGGTGGATGGTGATGCCGGTCTTCTCTACATCGACCCCGACCCGGAACAACTCGCCGCTCTGCGCAAGAAGCGTGGACAACAAGTCCGACTCCTCACGGTCGCTGCCGAACGCGCCTCAGAACCGGCGGTCACCACGGATGGGCATCGCCAGGAGGTCGTGGCCAATATCGGTAGCGTCACAGACGCCGAACGCGCCGAGCGGTCGGGAGCCGAGGGTGTGGGGCTGCTTCGAACAGAGTTCCTGTTCCTCGATCGGGGAACCCTCCCCACCGAAGATGAGCAATACGAGGCCTATCGGTCGATTCTCGAGATCTTTGGCGACCGTCCCGTCGTGGTGAGGACTCTCGACGTGGGCGGCGACAAGCAGGTGCCCGGCATCGATCTCGAGAACGAGCTGAACCCGTTTCTCGGCAGACGCGGGATCCGCCTGACCCTGGCAGAGCCCGACCTCTTCCAGACACAACTTCGAGCCCTCCTGCGCGCCGGAGTCCACGGCAATCTCAAGATCATGTTCCCGATGGTGGCCACCCTGGCCGAAGTCGAAGCGGCACGAGCAGCAGTCGACACGGCAGCGGCCACGCTCGACGGCCGCGGTGCGGAGCGGACGGCCTCCTTCGAAGTCGGAATCATGATCGAAGTACCTTCGGCGGCACTCATCGCCGGTGCACTTGCACCACGGCTGGATTTCTTCTCGATCGGAACGAATGATCTGACCCAATACACATTGGCGGTCGATCGGACGAACCCAACGGTCGCGACCATCGGCGACCCGCTCCATCCCGCAGTTCTGCGCCTGATCCAGATGGTCGTCGAAGCCGCCCACACGCACGGAAAGTGGGTTGGAATGTGTGGAGAGATGGCAGGAGATCCCCTGGCGGTCCCGGTACTGCTGGGTCTCGGCATCGACGAGTGGTCCATGAACCCACCATCGATCAGCATCGTGAAGGATCGCATCAGGTCATGGTCCACGGACGCTGCCAGAAAGGTCGCCGACCGCTGCCTTCGGGCATCCTCGACCGCAGAGGTGAGAGACATCTTGACCTGACTGAAGGATCAGCCTTCGAGATGTCGAGCGAACGTCTCGAGGAACCTCGCCCCGTCGGCTCCGTCGGCCACCCTATGGTCCACCGTGAGTCCGACCTCACAGGTGAGCGCCGCCTTCACTCCACCATCCGCCGTTGCCACCGGCCGCATCCGAATGCTCCCCACCGACAGGATCGCAGCCTGCGGTGGGAAGACCAGAGCGGCGAATACATCGACCCCGAGACCGCCGAGGTTCGAGAGGGTGATCGAAGGCTGCGCCATGTCTTCCTGGCTGGGCGAACCGATCCGGGCCCGCTCGAGAGTCGAGCGCACGATACGATCTGCCTCGTCCGGATCGACGAGGTCGGGATCCGATACCGCTGCGACGATCAGTCCCACGTTCGGTCGGTCGATCGCCACTCCGATCCGAACCGTGTCGAACGGCACGGGTTCTCGCTGCCGGTCGTCCCACCGGCTGTTCACCTCGGGATGCTCTCGCAGCGCGCCGGCGAGCGCCCTCACGAGTTCGGTCGTCCAACTGCGACCGCCTTTGTGCGCTGCGGCGCGATCGAGAACGATCGTTCGGTACAGCGTGAACTGAGGGATCGCCGCGGACCTGCCCATGATCTCGGCGGTGGCTCGACGCACCGAGAGCTTCCTCGCGGTATCGACCGGCATCGCCGAACTCTGGGACGGAGCAGGAGTCTGCTCAGGGACACGATCGGCATGCTCTCCAGGGCGAGCCTCGCGTCGCCGAACGAACGCCTCCACGTCGGCCGAAGTCACTTGACCACGTGCCCCCGTGGGCTCGACCTCGGCCAGATCGACACCCAGCCGGCGGGCGAGTAGTCGCGCCGGTGGCGCTGCCGGCACGATGCCGTGTGAAGCCTCTGCGGACGCAGGTGGTGACGGCTCGCGCTCGGTCAGCTCCAATCCGGCGAGCAGGTCGCCGGTCTCGGACGCAATCGTGGCGATGGTGGCGCCCAGCGGAACCACCGTGCCGGGCTCGACCAGCAACTCGACCACCGTGCCTTCGTACGGGGACACCAGCTCCATGTCGACCTTGTCCGTCGCCACGTCGGCGATCGGCCGACCTTCCGACACGTGATCACCGGGTGCGACGAACCACTCGAGGATGGTCGCCTGTTCCATCGTCGCGGTCATGGCAGGCAGGCGAATCTCGAGGATGTTCTCGCCGGTCATGCGTTCATCAGCTCCTTGGCAGACCGCTCGATATCATCTACCTGAGGAATCGTTGCCCGTTCCAGCTCCTTGGCATACGGCATCGGATTGTCTCTTCCGCACACACGCCGTACCGGAGCGAGGAGGTAGTCGAGCGCGTCGGATTCGACCACTCCTGCAACGACTTCGGCACCGACGCCCACTGCGGTCGGCGCCTCGTGGCCGACGAGGAGTCTCCCCGTCTTCCTCACCGACCCACGGACGGTTTCGATGTCGAGTGGCCGCACCGTCCGCAGATCGACGACTTCCGCGTCGATGCCCGCATCGGCAAGTCTCTTCGCCGCCTCCAGCGCCTTGACCGTCATGATCGAATACGCGGCGATCGTCAGATCGGTGCCATGACGAACGACCTTGGCTTCGCCGATTCGCGCGGGCGTGTCGGCAATACGGGCTCTCGATTCGAAAGGACCTTCGGTCTTGTACAGGAGCTTGTGCTCGACGAACACCACCGGATTCGGATCCAACACCGATGCCAGCAACAGGTCGTGTGCGTCTTGCGGAGTGGCGGGCAGCACGACCTTCAGCCCCGGCACATGCGCGAACCAGGCCTCGAGACTCTGGCTGTGTTGAGCGGCTCCGGTCCCGCCACCCCCGGCCGCTCGCACGACCATCGGGACATCGACGTGTCCTCCGTACATGAAGTGCAGCTTCGCCGCCTGATTCACGAGGGGATCCATTGCGTTCACGATGAAATCGAAGAACTGCACTTCCACCACGGGTCTCAGCCCGGTGATGGCGGCGCCGACCCCCAGTCCGACGATGACCTCCTCGGAGATCGGTGTATCCCGAACTCGGTCCTCCCCGAACTCCTGGACGAGTCCGTCGGTGATGCCGAATGCCCCGCCGTAGATGCCGATGTCTTCACCGGCGAGGAATACTCGGGGGTCCTCCGTCAGCAGCAGCCGGAGCGCTGCTCCGACGGCCTTCGCGTACGAACTCGTCTCAGGCATACGTGGCTCCCTCCAAGTCGTCTACGAGCGCGGGTGGTGCCTTGTAGGCAGCCGCCACCGCCGCTCGTATTCGCTCACGAGCCGCCGCCTGTACGGCGGCGATGTCCCCGTCTCCGAGCCAGGCGAGTGAGCGAAGACGCTGCTCATAGAGCATGAGCGGATCTTTCGTGGTGCGCCATTCGTCGATCTCCTGCTGTGTCCTGTAGAGATTGCGATCCGACTTCGAGTGGCCCCTGTAGCGGTAGGTGACGAATTCCAACAGACTCGGCCCTTCGCCCGATCGGGCACGCTCCACGGCCTCTTTCGAGTGTTCGAACACCGCGACCACGTCGTTGCCGTCCACCTGGACGCCAGGCATGCCGTAGGCGGATGCGCGGTTCGCCACCGACCCTCCGGCCGTCGACTTCTCCTGGGCCATGGACATCCCGTACTGATTGTTCTCGCAGGCGAACACGACGGGAAGTGACCAGATCGATGCAAGATTGAGCGCCTCGTGGAACGCACCTTCGTTCGCGGCACCGTCTCCGAAGAAACAGGCGACGACCTTTCCGGTCTCCTGCAATCGCTGCGAGAGAGCTGCACCCGTGGCGATGGTCATCGATCCGGCGACGATTCCGTTGGCGCCGAGGTTTCCGCTGTCCACATCCGCGATGTGCATCGATCCGCCTCGGCCCCGGCAGTATCCCGTATCTTTCATCAGGAGTTCGGCCAGCATCCGCTCGGGGTCTGCCCCGTGGGCGAGGGCGTGGCCATGACCTCGGTGTGTCGAGGTGATGAAGTCACCCTCGTCGAGAGCGTCACAGACCCCCACCGCCACGGCCTCCTGGCCGATCGTGAGATGCATCGTGCCGTGCAAGAGCCCTCTCGAGAAGAGCTCTTCGACCGCTTCTTCGAAGATGCGTATCGACCACATTCCCTTGAGTACATCGGCCGCCTGGGCGGCATCGGTTGGATCCATTCTTGCCATACTCATTCCCTCACATACCTGCGGGCCGCCTCACCGTGGAGTGCCGCTGCCGCAGCCGATTGATCACATACGAGGACATCGAGAAGCCCACCGGTCAAGGACGCGGCGATCGCCTGGCCCTTTGCCACTCCGGCGGCGACACCGACGACACAGGGAATCGCCCGCAGCTGATCGAGACTCAACGCGACGACCCGACGGCTGAGCGGTCCCTGGAGCTCCTCTCCACCCTGATCGATGAGCCGGGCGCAGATCACCGCCTCCGGTTTCATCGACCCCTGATAGCCGGCCGCGATGGCTCGTTCCGCGAAACCTTCTCCAGGTATGCCGATACCGACCAGCGCGATACTTGCGGAGCGGGCGAACTCGAGCTCGGTTCGTATCCTGGGGTCGGAAAGGAGCTCCTCGGCGACCGCCTCGTCCTCGACGAGGGCGGGTGCGTGCAAGAAGCGATGGCGGCCACCCAACGCCTCGGCCAGCATCCGAACGAGTTCGTGGCCCGACGCGGCCGGTGCCATGGTCAGATCCCCACCGACTTGCACAACCTCGATGTCCCGAGGCTCCTCCACCGCAACGTTGCGGACGGTCGCCTCGACGCTGCGCCCCCAACCGATGGCGACCCGATCGCCATCGCCGACGTGTCCCACGAGCCACTCGGCGGCAAGATGCCCCACCGAAGCGAGCGTGTCGCCACCAGCAACCAGCACTATCGCCTCACGTATCCCGAAGCGTTCAACGAGCTCCTGCTCCAAGGCTCCGTGACGTCGCAGTGGATGATCTATCACGAACCGGATCACACCTTCGCGACGCGCGGCATCGAGCAACCGGGACACGTTGGATCGACTCGTGCCCAGATGGTGGGCGATTCGGTCCTGCGACCAGCCCTCTATGTAGTAGCGCTCCGCGGCCTCGGCGAGACGACCGCGACGACTTATCGACTCAGAAATCACAACTGTGACATGGTATCACAATTGCTCAGCCGTCGGTATTCCAGCTTCCGCCGTGCCAGTCGTAGGCAAGGTCCTCGGCGACGAAGATATCCTCGACGAACGTGACCTTGATGTTCCGGGGATCGCCCGGAACGTAGCGAATGGGAAGATCGCTGAAACGCTCGACGGTCTCCGCGGTGTCGACACCCTCGAATCCGGCCCTCTCTGCCCGCCGATAGGCGTGAAGGAGCGGCAGCGCGTGGAAACCCTGGGGTGTTTGCACCTTCCGAAGATCTCCCTCGGCGAGGGACACGATAATCCCGTCCTTCGTCTGATAGAGGGGCTCTTCGGGGACGTAGCCCGGAATCGCCCCGCCGTCGCGACGTGCACGTGCGATGACGAGTTCGAGGAGCTTGGTGGACATGAACGGCCTCGCCCCGTCATGGATGACGACACAATCGATCTCGCCCGATTCGATCCGATCCGCCAGAGCCGCAAGACCCTCGTATTCACTCGCCTGGCGAGTTGGGCCTCCCTCCACGATCATCGTCGGTGTTCCCGCCTCGTTCTGTTGCACGAGTAGTTCCGCCTGTTCACGATCCACCTCGCGAATCACGAGGACGATGACATCCACCGCGTCGGAGCGGCCCATCGTGTCGAGCGAATAGGCCAGCATCGGACGACCCCGAATGGGCAGATACACCTTGTTGATGTCGATCCTTGCCCTGGAACCCGACCCTCCGGCAAGGAGAATGGCGGCAGTCGTCATGTGCGTGCATCCGGCACTAGCAGAGAGGTATCCGACGAAACACGCTCTACACTAGTTGGCTCCATGCGATTTCCACCTGTCACAAGCCCACACATGCTCCGCCCCTTCGGCTCCCGCCAACTCGGATTGTGGGGCGATCGGGAGCACGTCGTCGTCTTTGCCGTCATGGGCGGCCGCTTCGCCGGACCTACGCTCCAAGTGCACGCACCCACACTCCTGCAACGCCTGGAGCAGCTGTCGCCCGATATCGACACCCTCGTGTTCGTGGACGAACCGTTCCCGGACAGTGCGATGGTCGAGAGAATCGACGACATGCTCGAACAGTTTGCATCTCAGCAGGTCGACGCACTCGCGGCCTACGTGGCTGCCACCGAAGCCATAAAGCGGGTGCATGGGGATCAGGTCCTCCACGGCGTCGACCGTTCCACACTGATCGCGGTGAAGGGGCCCGAGATCATCTCCCGAGAGGCGCTGGTTCGTGCAGTGGACATCATGGACTCCCGACCGTGGACCTGCCCGTTGCTTCTCGTGGCGCGCTCCGGGGGGCGCGTGGCGCGATATCAGGGTCCGATCATGAAGGACGAGAACGCGCGTTGAGCGCTCCCCCGTCGACGTTCCGATTCGCCGTCATCGCCGACTCGCACATCCGTCGACACGACGGCGGCGGGTACCCCTCCGACGGCGCCATGCTGGAGCGCAACCGATTCGTTGTCGATCTGATCAATCGACTCGGGCCTTCGTTCGTCATCCACCTCGGAGATATCGTCCATCCTCTTCCGGTCGAAGCCGGGCACGAAGCCGCGGTGCGCCTCGCCGCCGATCTCTACCAGGGCATCGAGGTTCCCCTGCATCACCTGCCCGGCAACCACGATGTCGGGGACAAGCCGAATCCGCAGGTCGCGGTGCCGCCGGTAGACGACGCCGCCTACGACGTTTTCGAACGGCACTGGGGGCCTGCCTACAGGTCGTTCGACCACGACGGCTGCCACTTCGTGCTCATCGACACTCCCATCCTCAACTCGGGGCTCGAGAGAGAGCGTCGGCAGCGCCGCTGGATAGAGAACGACCTTGCCGCAGCGGCGGGACGGCGTATCTTCCTGTTCAGTCACTATCCGCCGTTCATCCGCGACCGAAACGAGGCCGAGAACTACGACAATCTTGCAGAGCCGGCAAGATCCTGGCTCATCGACCTTGTCGAACGGCACTCCGTCGAAGCATGGTTCTCCGGGCATGTCCACAACTTCCTGTACAACCGTCACCGCTGCGACTTCTACGCTCTCCCGTCTACGGGCTTCGTGCGACCGGACTACTCGGAACTGGCGGCGATCCCACCCGAGGCAGAAGCAGGACGCGACGATCGCGCGAAGCTGGGATTCTTCATCGTCGACGTCACCTCGGACGGACACGTCGTCCGGCCGGTTCGCACCTACGGATGCACAACGACCGATCGCCTTCCGGTACCGGCCGAAACGTCGGCGGCGTCGGACTGGACCTGTCCGGTCGGGGTCACGCTCCGCCACGACTGGATGGCCACGGTCGGTTTGCCGACCGATGGGCTCGACCCGTTCGTGCGAAAGATGGTCCGCAACGACTACCCCCTGCTCGCCCTCCAGGAGTCGAGGATCACCGATGTTCGTGTTCCGGCGGAGGACATCATGTCCGCCGATCGGCGTCGACGCCTCACCGATCTCGGCCGGCTGGGGTTGCGTTTCACCGTCTTCTCGGTGGGACCACCCGACGCTGCGATCGTGAGCGCCATCGACGAGAGCACACCTGCCGTCGTCCGCTGGGAGATCATCATCCAACCGGACCGGATCGAACCCGTGCTCTCGAACCTCGGCCGATCTCCGGTTCCCAGGGCCCTCGCCCCCATCGTCCCCATCGGATCAGGCGGTATCCAACACTTCGTCACACACGGGTTCGATCCGCGGGCCGACGATCTCCTTTCCCGTTCCGTGGACGCAGGGGCCGCAGAGTTGTTCGAGGAGTTCGTCTACCGGGTCGCGCCCGGTCACCCCGTCGAGAAAGCCGCCTCCCTGGCGATCCGGTCCGCTCGAGCGATCGGCATCGGAGCATCGATGATCATCGAGATGCCTCGCGGCGGCGAGGCCGATGTGTTCGACGACGATGAGCAGATCGCGCATCGGGCCATTGAAGCGTCGGCCGCACGTCTACGGCATCCCGACATCCCGATGTTCCTCGACGGCTTCATGGATCACGACCGTGGCTACTACCGCCGTCACGGTCTCATCGACCGCCGATGCAACCCCCGACCGGCGCTGCACGCGCTGATCAACTTCGCGAGATCTCCCCGCTGACAATCGCCTGCTGCGCGACGTCACCGAGCATGCGCGCCCCCGCCCCGAACGAGGCGAACCGCTCGTCGTGCGTGAACCCTTGGTGGTACCGGTAGTAGATCTGCTGGGCGATCACCGCCAGCTTGAACAGCCCGAACACGTAGTAGAACACCAGGTCGTCGATATCGATACCCGTGAGCCCGGCGTAGCGTTGCGCGATCTCGACACGAGTGCGGCTCCCCGGCGCCGCCGTCGGCCCTCCCGCGATGTCCATCAGCGCGCGAGGATCGCCCGGCTCGGCCCAATACGCGAGACTGGAACCCAGATCCATGAGTGGATCGCCGAGCGTTGCCATCTCCCAATCGAGCACCGCGCGCACCCGGCCCAGATCGTCAGGATCGAGAACCAGGTTGTCGAGTTTGAAATCGTTGTGAATGAGCGCGGTACCCGTCTCGACCGGCCGGTTCTTCGCGAGCCACGAGATCGTCCGGTCGATCGACGCCACAGGTTCGATCATCGCATCATGCCAGCGGCGAGACCAGCCATCGACCTGACGTTCGACGTAACCGTCGGGATGACCAAGTGTCTCGAGCCCCGCTCCGACGACATCGATGCCGTGGATCTGTACGAACGTCTCCACAAACGCATCGCAGACACGGCCCATCGTCGAAGCGTCCGGGGGCGGAGTCCCACCACGAAGGATGACGCCGTCCACCCGCTCCATCAGATAGAAGGGCACTCCGAGGATCGAAGGGTCCTCGCAGAAGGCGATCGGCTCCGGCACTTTCGGCCAGACCGGTTGCAGATGGGTGAGGATTCGGTACTCACGGCTCATGTCATGACCGGACTTGACGTGCGCTCCCAGCGGAGGACGACGCAGGACCAGTTCGCGATCCCCGATGCCGAGCAGGTACGTCAGGTTCGAGTGACCCGACGGGAACTGGGACACCTCGATCGGTCCGCCCAGTTCGGGGAGCCGAGAAGCCAGCCAGTGCTGCAACGAATCGACGTCGATCTCTTCTCCGGCACGTACGGGACGCGCCTCCTGCGCCTTCATCGATCCCGATACCCGTACTTCGCCAGTTCCGTGCGGGCAACGACGTTGCGGTGCACCTCGTCGACACCGTCGTAGATGCGAGCGGCCCGCTCATGTCGATACCAGTAGGCGATCGGCGTGTAGTCGGTCATACCCATCCCGCCGAGCATCTGCAGGGCCTTGTCGAGAACCCTGCCGAGCGTGTTGGCGACGTAGAACTTGATCGCCGAAACCTCGGTGCGAGCTCCACGGATCCCCTCCCGTTCGATCTTCGCCGCCGCATCGAGCACCAGCAGTCGGGATGCGTTCACCTCCACCCTGCTGTCCGCGATCCAGTGCTGGACGACCTGGC
This sequence comes from Actinomycetota bacterium, assembly GCA_013152275.1. Taxonomy (NCBI): domain Bacteria; kingdom Bacillati; phylum Actinomycetota; species Actinomycetota bacterium. The sequence goes on from JAADGS010000028.1 coordinate 17,431, forward strand.
GTGACGCGAGCGGCCTGCCCGGGGCAAGTTCCCGATCGACCGCGTGCCGGCACATGATCTCGATGGCCCGCTCGCAGACACCGATCCATCGCATGCAATGGTGGATGCGCCCGGGCCCGAGGCGCTCCTGTGCCAAAATGAATCCCGAGCCTTCGGGGCCGATCCGATTCTCCACGGGCACCCTGCAATCGGTGAACGCCACCTCAGCGTGACTCGCCCATCCCGATCCGGTCTCCCCCATCACCGATGTCTTGCGCACCAGTTCGAACCCGGGAGTATCGGTGGGCACGATGATCATGCTCGCCCTCCGATGGCGTTCAGACGCCTGCGGGTTCGTCACGGCCATCACGATCGTGAACGCGGCCCCCTCGGCCGAAGACGTGAACCACTTGTCACCATTGATCACGTAGTCGTCCCCGTCTCTCGTCGCTGTCGTCGCCAGCCACGTGGGATTCGATCCCGCACGGCCCGGTTCCGTCATCGAGAAGCACGACCGGATCTCTCCGTCGATCAACGGGTACAGCCATTGCTGCTTCTGTGCCGCGCTTCCATGCCCCAGCAGCAGCTCCATGTTTCCGACATCGGGAGCCTGGGCGTTGAATACGAAATGCCCGAGTGGCGTCCGGCCGAGTTGCTCGCTCACCTGTGCGAACTCGACGAGCGACAGGCCCGGACCGCCGACCTGCTCCGGCAGATGAGGAACCCACAGACCCATCTCCTTCACTTGGCGACGGAGTTCCCGCAGTTTCGGAGAGACGCCGGCAAAGCCTCCTGCAAGGAACTCGGATTCGATCGGAACGACCTCCCGATCGATGAAGCTGCGCACGACGTCGAGTACTGCACCGAGTTCGGTCGAAGTTGTCATGGCCGTCAGTCTCACACAGGCATCGGAGCGACGCAATCACCGTGGACCGCAGGTTCCGGGAACCCGGCAGCCGCCTCGGGTCGTCCAAGCCACGAACGAACGGAGGGACCATGCGCCGACTCACCATCCTGCTCACTGCACTTGCAGTCTTGACGTCCGCCTGTGCCGAGGTCGGCACCGTGGGAGGCACGACGACAGCTCCAACCACTCCCGGTGTGTTCGGTGCCGCACTGCACAGCTTCGATCAGTGTGAAGATCTGCTCGATTACTACATCGAAGAGGCGATGCCGCTCGTCGGACCGTACGGTCTGCCGGGGTATGGGTCATATGGTCCCGCCTTCCTCGAAGAAGACGTAGTCCGCGCTGCTCCGGGCCGGCGCGCAACGCCTTCGACGACCCAGGCGTCCGCTGCAAAGGACTACTCGGGAACGAATGTCCAGGTGGCAGGTGTCGACGAGGCGGACATCGTCAAGACCGACGGCAATCGTATCTTCGCTCTGGTGAACGGCTCCCTGCAGATCGCGATTCCACGGAACGACGGGGTCGAGATCGCCGGAAGCCTCGAGCTTCGTGACTGGTGGCCGGACCAGATGCTGCTCTTCGGCGACACCGTGCTCCTGATCGGCCAGGACCGGCAGGGTGGAGCGCGACCCCTCGCGCCCGAGATGGGCATCGCGGCGCCACCATCGGCCGTGACCCGTCTGGCCCAGGTGGACGTGTCCGATCCGTACCGTCCCAAGCTCGTCCAGACCCTCTGGCTGGACGGCGGATACGTCTCGTCCCGCCTCGTGGGCTCCCGGGCAACCGTCGCGATCACCTCATCGCCGGTCGGCTTCGACTGGGCGTATCCGGAAGGATCCGGGCTTCGATCCGAACGGCTCGCGACTACCAAGAACCGCCAGATCGTCCGAGATTCGAAACTCGACAACTGGCTCCCCTACTACGTCCTCGAGAGCGGCGGCCGCACCACGGAAGGCAGGCTGCTCGACTGCTCGTCGGTGATGGTGCCCAACGAGTTCTCCGGTCTGAACACGCTGTCGATACTGACGTTCGATCTCGAGAACGGAATCGGCTCCTGGGATGACGCCGGTGTCGTCGCGTCGGGAAGCACGCTGTATGCGACGGCCGAGCGCGTCTACGTGGCAACGCAGCCATGGATGAACTGGGGGCTGCTCGCGCAAGATGAGATCCGCAACGAAGCGAAGCGGTATCACAGCCGGATCCACGTGTTCGACACATCGGGAAGTCCGCGCTACGTCGCCAGCGGTGAAGTGACCGGGTTTCTCTTGAACCAGTTCTCGATGGACGAGTACGACGGATCGCTGCGGGTGGCGAGTACGACCGCCCCGCAAGGCTGGTGGTGGTCCGACGAGTCCGAAAGCCTCGTGACGATCCTGCAACTGGAGGGCAACCGGCTCGCCGAAGTGGGCAGAATCGACGGTCTTGGACGCGGTGAGCGCATCTTCGGAGTCCGTTTCATCGACGACACCGGATATGTCGTGACGTTCCGTCAGACCGACCCCCTCTACACGATCGACCTGTCGAATCCGAGACGACCGAAGGTCGCCGGTGAGCTCGAGCTCCTCGGGTACTCCGCGTACCTGCACCCCGCCGGTGACGGTCTGCTGCTCGGACTCGGCCAGGACGCCGACAAGACCGGAAGGACGAAGGGCACCAAACTCTCGATGTTCGACGTCTCGGATCCTGCACATCCTGTCAAGATCGACCAGGTGACGATGGACGGCGGCTACTCGCAGGCCGAGAACGACCATCACGCGTTCACGTTCTGGAACGGACTCGTGCTCATGCCGTACGAAGGTTGGGGACGTGACGGCTCCTCGTACGACAGCGGCATTCTCGCCGTGCGTGTGAACGGCCGGAAGCTCACCTTCGAGAAGATCTTGCGTGCCTTCGAGGACGGGCCCGTCACCGGAAACGACATGGACCGGCTCGAGCCGTGGCGCTGGGCGCCCATTCGGACGATGGTGATCGGACCGAACATCTACACGATCACCCAGGGTGGGATCGCCGTGCACGACTTCGACACGCTCGACCGAGTCACGTTCGAGCGGTTCTGATCAGGCCGGTCGGTGCTCCGACGGCCGGACCAGGAACCAGAGGGTGACGAGCGCAAGAAGCTCGGCTGCCAGGACAAAGGCCATGACGGCGACCGTGGAGATCTCGTACAGGCGGCCCATCAGCACGGCCCCGACGAGCAGCGCGATGCCGTACACGGCGGTGAACGCACCGTATGCGGTGGCACGGCGTTCCGGTCGGGAGAGATTCGCCACCGCAGCGCGCATGCTCGACTCCGCCACGCCCATCGCTGCACCCCACGCCAGACCACCGACCCAGATGAGCGACAGATCGACACCGAAGACCATGGCGGCGACTCCGAATCCGACCGGCGCCCCGACGAGTGCGACGAGCCCCCAACGGTCGTACGATCTGCCCGCGATGAGCGCCGCACCTGCATCCACCGCCATCGCGGCGGAGAACAGCAGCGGCACCTGCACATCGGACAGGACTCCGCTGGTCGTCAGATGAAAGGCGATGAGCGGAAACGGTGCGAGTCCGAGGCCGGTGAATGCTGCGAATGCGAGGTATCGACGCAACGGCCTGTCGATATGATCGGGCGTCAGAGACGTTTCCGCCGCCGGTGGTTCTCCCACACGCCGGCGCACCCACAGCAGCACGACGCCCACGAAGACCGCCGGAACCGCGAGGATCGAGAATGCGAATCGGTAGTCGCCACCCTTCACGCTCAGCGCGGCGGCGAGGAGCAGTGGACCCAGAACGGCGCCGGTCTGATCGAGCGCCTCGTGCAGACCGAACCCCCAACCGTGACCGAGCGGCTCGGTGGCCACCGACAGCAGCGTATCGCGTGCAGGGGTGCGCACCGCCTTCCCCAGTCGTTCTGCGACAACCAACGCCAGGGCGAGATCCACACGGCCCACCCAACCCAGAAGCGGTACCGCGACCATCGTGAGGCCGTACCCGCCGATCGTCAGCGCCCATCGCCGACCCGTACGATCCGCGACGACGCCGGCAACCGCCCGCAGGCCGTACCCCACGAACTCCCCGAGGCCGGATATCAGCGCAACGGTGGCGGCGGTGGCTCCCAGCGTCGCCAGAAAAGGCCCGAGGACACTTCGCGCACCCTCGTAGACGACGTCGGCAAGCAGAGAGACCACTCCGAATGCGAGGACGATTCGGAGCGCACGCGACCGAACTTGAGCATCGTCCATTCCAGGCGACCTTACTCCGGGTGCCGCCCCCTATGGCAACGTGAACCAGAAGATACTTCCGCCACCCGGCGCGGGATCCAGCCCGATCTCCCCTCCGTGCGCTTCGACGATGCGCCGGCTGATCGCCATTCCGAGTCCGGTGCTCGCCTCTCCCCCGGTGGGCCGGTTGGACAGCTTTCCGAAGTAACTGAACAGTCGTTCCCGGTCGGCGCCCGTGATACCCGGACCCTCGTCCTGGACGTCGACCCTGCACCCGGAAGGCACCTTGTGCACGGAGACGCGAACGGTGGTGCCGGGAGGCGAGTACTTGACCGCGTTCGAGAGCAGGTTGTCCACCACTTGGCGAAGGCGGGCCGGATCGGCCTGCACGAGCCCGCCCTCCGTCGGAATGAACTCGATCGTCATGCCCTTGTTCTTTGCGAGCTTCCGATGCCGTTCCACCTCGAGACCGAGGAACGCACAGAGGTCCACCTCCTGGCGATGCAGCTCGAGAACCCCGGACTCGATCTGGGAAACGTCGAGCAGATCGTTGATGAGCTCGAGCATGTACCGGGCCTGCTGAACGATATCTTCGACGAAGACGCGCTGCTCCTCCTCGAGGGCGCATGCCGCCAGATACTCGGCGGCCATGAGCACTGCGGAGACCGGGTTACGAAGGTCGTGGGCGGCCATGCCGAGGAAGCGATCCTTGGTCTCGTTCAGCCGAGCCAGTTCCCTGTTCTTTTCTTCGATCGCGGCCCCGCGCGACGCTATCTCCGACATCATGTGCCCTCGCTCGACGATGGTCGAGAGTTGCGAGGCGATGCGCAGGAAGGTTGCGACATGGTCGGGAGTGTACGCGTTGCGAGCCACACTCGAGAAGAACATGAACCCGACCGCCGAACCATTGTTCGTCAAGGGGCAGGTGAGCGACGATCGGATACCTTCTTCCAGGATGAGGCCGGTCGATTCGGAGTCCGGCTTGAATCGGAAGTACGCACCCAGGTCGTTGATGATTCGGGGTTTCCCGGTTTCGATGATCTGTTGGAGACTGCTTCCCTCCAGGGCCGCCGAGTAGCCGGTGGCGAGCTTCACCGTCGGAAGGTCGGACTTCACCCACTTTGCGGAGACGCGATCACCCTCGATCAGTGAGAAGCTGATCCTGTTGTACGGGATGACTCCACGAAAGCTCTCGTAGACCTTGTCGAGAATGTCCTCGAGGAGAAGACCATCGTTGATCAACGTCGTGATTCGATCGAGCGTCTCCATCTCACGGATTCGAAGTTCCAGCTGGTCGGCAACAGACTGCAGGGTCGCCGCGATTCTCCCCACTTCGTCGGGAAAGGTGGAGGCGGCGGCGATCGGATCGGCCAGTTGCATAGGCTTCACGTCATTTCCTCACTGCCGGCTACCACATACTCATCGGCAACCACGCCGGTGTCCCTTAGCGCCTCGCCACCCAACGCTCCAACACGGAAGCATGCTCGAGCAGATCGAGATCGAGCCCCATCTCCGGATGAGGAACGTCGAGGATCCGAAGGTCCAGTTCGAGAGCCTTCGAGATTCCCCGCTCCGCCTGCGTGAGGCTGAGACGCCGAACCAGATACCGAAACAGAAGGCCCCATCCGATCAGCCGTGCAGTCTGCAGCGTGTTCTTGCGCGCTCCGGCAAGCGGTTCGAGCCGAGCCTTCAGACCAGACGCCATCGCCGGACGGAAGAGGATGAAGTCGGCCGCGGTGAATTCACCGTCGGTGAGTCGCCAGTACTCGTTCGGATAGTCCGGGTAGCCCGCCTGAACGACGTCGCGGCGGATCACGCCGGCCACGGCGTCGTGCGCATGGGCCGCCGAGGTGAACCAGTCGACCATGGCCCCGGTCAACAACGGAATATCGGACGAACAGCCCGCGGCGATCGGCATTGCAGGGTCACGGGCAAGCAGCACGTCGACGCCCGCCATGAAGTTGTCGACGAGGCCACCACGATTCGGGACGGTCTCCACGATCTTCGGAGACACGAACACCCCGGGCTCGGTCCCCACGATCACGATGCAATCGATCGTCTCCGCGTCCGTCAGCGCGTCGACGACCCGCTGGCCGACCGTCATGCCCGCGACCTCGACCTGCGCTTTCGGAAGACCCCGGGTCAACGAGTAGAGGCTGTCACCCGGCATCGGCACGCCGCCCGCGAGTACGACACAATCCATCAGGGCGTCGCCGCCTTCACCGCCGCCAGGCGTTCCCCGTACAGCGAGTATCGGCGTGCGGCGTAGGCCGCCACCACGACGCCGAGCAGCGGCGCGCCGGAGATGAGGATCCGGAGGCCCACTGCGACATTGTGCGGCTGCACGACGAGCGAGGGGTCGTAGCCCGTGATCGCCAGCATCCCACCGATCAGCGTGCCCTGGAAGGCAAATGCCGCCCGGATGACGAACCCGTGCATTCCGAAGAACATCCCCTCGCGACGCACCCCGTGACGAGCGGCATCTTCGTCGATCACGTCGGCCAGCATGACCTCACGCAACATGAGCAGTCCGGCCAGGCCGACGCCCAGGCCCCCCGCCGCGACGAGTGCCTGGTCATACGAGCGGACGACTCCGAGCGGAATCAACAGAAGACCGAAGAGGCCGAGCGCGACGATGATGGCCGAGCGGCTCTCCCACCGTTTCGCCGCCCACGTCCACAGGGCGAACGAAGGTATGGCGACGACGAACGCGACACCGCTGATCAGGCCCTGCCGAAGACCGTCGTTCTCCCCCAGCACGTATTTCGCGAACAGCGGCACGACGGCGGGAAGAACGATGAGCATGAACTCGATGGCGGTCGACATGACGAGAAACCATCGGAACGAACCGCTGCGAAGCGTCATCCGGACGGCCGTCTTGAACGGAACCTCCGATGCGACGGACGTGCGAGCAGGCTCGAAACTCCCACCGAGGGAGATGAAGAACGCGAGGCTCGCCAAGGCTCCGAACAGGACTCCCATCGCGGCCCACCCGATGGCGTCCGCGAGGCTCTTGGCGAACGTCACGCCGACGATCACACCCAGAATCGCGAACCCTTGCCGCCACCCTGCCACGGCGGCCCGAGGGCCCTGCTCCGGGTACATCGCGGGAAACAGCGCAACGTAGTTGATGGTGATCGCGGAGAACATCGCATCGAAAACGCATATGGCGATCAGGAAATACCACCAGAGGCCCCCACCGAGCCCGAGTCCCAATCCGGCGGGCGGCATCCAGATCAGCGCGAAGCTGATACCCAGCGGTATCGCGAGCGCCACGATCCACGGGATCCGCCGACCCCAGCGGGTGCTCGTGCGATCGGAGAGTTGACCGGCGATCGGATCGTTGACCATGTTCCACAAGGTGTACAGCACCCAGGCCCACGTCATCGCAAGAGGGGCGAGGCGAAGCACGTCCAGATAGAAGAACTGCACCCAGCCGATGAACGCCTCGTAGGAGAGCGAGACACCGAACGTCCCGAAGGCCCACAGCACCTTGTGCCGCGTCGAGAGTCGCTGCCGGTGAACCCATGTGCTCATGGACGCAGAGGCTACCGGCCAGATAGCCTCCGCACCGGTCCATCGGGCCGAAATCTCCGGCGGTGCACTATCTTGCGGGGCATGCAGACGCCCGTCCAGCGAGCCGTCGACATCCTCGGCCGAGCCGCCCACATCCTCGTGTTCACCGGCGCCGGGATCTCCGTCGAGTCCGGGATCCCCGATTTTCGCGGTCCGGACGGCCTCTGGTCTCGAGTCGACCCGTCGCTGTTCGAGATCGGCCGCTACCTGTCGGACGCCGCGGCCCGCCGTGAAGTCTGGCGAATCCACCTCGCCGGAGAGCTCGACATCGGCGATCTACAACCGAATCCGGCCCATCGCGCGGTCGTGGATCTGTGGAAGAGCGGTCGGATGGCCGGCTGCATCACCCAGAACATCGACGGGCTCCACCAGAAGGCAGGTCTGCCCGAGACCGAAGTCGCCGAACTCCACGGCAACTTGAGGCGCGTTCGTTGCGTCTCCTGTGCCAGGGTCTGGCCCGCAAAGGAGATCCTCGACCGAATCGACGCAGGCGAAGCCGACCCCCGCTGCCCCGATTGCCACGGCATCCTCAAGTCGACCACCGTGTTGTTCGGCGAGTTGCTGCCGGGTGCGGCCATCGCCCGGGCCCAACAGATGTCCGACGAGGCAGATGCCGTCTTGTCGATCGGAAGCACGCTTTCGGTGTACCCGGCGGTCGATTTCGTCCTCGACGCCGTGTCTCGCGGCGCTCCGCTCGTGATCGCCAACCTCGGACCGACCGATCGAGATGACCTCGCGGCCGTTCGGGTAGACGGGCGGGCCGCTTCAACGGTCCCCGCCATCGTCGGAAAGCTCCTTGGTGCACCACCCGAAGGACCGTGAGAGCCGCCGGCGGCAACGTCAGCCCACCCGTTCTCGCCACACTCCGAGGCCGACGGCGGCGAGAAACCCTGCGATCGCGAGCAGCTGCACCCAGTCTCCCACCCGGTTGTACAACGTTGGTCCCAACGTCCGGAATCCGACCTCGCCACGAAGAATGGCGGGCTCCATGATCGGCGTGCGATCGGTGATCGTCCCGTCGGCGGTGATGAGAGCACTCGAACCGGTGATCGAGGCGTGCACCATGTCGATACCGTTCTCGGCCGCCCGCATGCGAGTCATCTCACTGAACTGCAGCGTCGCCGCCGAGCGCCCATAGCCGGACTCGTTGGTCGTCACCACCACGAATCTCGCACCGGCGCGCACCGCTTCGCGTACGTGACGGGGGAACGCGGCCTCGAAGCAGATCACCGAGGCGAAGGGGCCCTGTGGAAGATCCCACACGACAGGGTGCGTCCCGGGAACCATGTCCCGAGACACACGATCGATCTCCTTCACCCAGCCCAGGTACCGCCGAAACGGCACGTACTCGCCGAACGGCACCCCCTGACGCTTCCTGTACTCACCGACGACGACACCATCCGGACCGTAGAGAACGTTGGCGTTGACGAACCCGGTGTCTCCCACGGCGCGGGTCGACCCTACGAGAATCGAGGCGTCCAATCGCACCGCCTCCGCGGCCACAGCCTCCCCGTTCTGCGGATTGGTCAGCGTCTCGGCCCCATACTGAGCCGAGCTTTCGGGCCAGATGACGAGATCCACGCTTCCCGCTTCCAGGGTGCGTGTCAACGCAAGATGCGAATCGAAGATCTCCTGGTTCTCACCTGGGCAGTAGCGTCCGGGGCACGGACTCGACCCCTGGATCACGGCGACACGCAGCACGTTTCCGTCGGTCTGCGGCGGCCAGAGAGATCCGGCGAGCAGGAGCACGAGCGCGGTTCCGACGGCACCGGCCAGCCAACGGGCACTCTTGCGTTCCAGGACGAGGACGAGACCTGCGGCGATCCCCACCGCCAGCACCGAAAGGCCGGTCTCCCCTACCCACTGCGCCGTGGCCCGCAAGGCCGGAACGTCACCAACCGCGGTACCGAGCGAACCCCACGGGAAACCCCCGAACGGCCAGTGGCCACGTACCCACTCCGTCGCCGCCCAACCGCCCACGACCACCATCCACCACAGACCCGGCGCCCATGCGCGGGTCCGCCAGACGATCCAACCGAGTGGCACGAGATACAGCCCCATGACCGGAAACAGCACCGCCGCGCCGACGCGCGTGCTGATCGCCACCCACCACAGCAACGAAGTGAAGAAGACGATCCCGAACAGATACGTGGCTCCGGCCGCCGACCAGCGACCCTTCGCTCGCCGCAAACCCCACAGCAACGGAACAGGAGCGATGAAGACGATCGCTCCCCAACCCACGGGAGGAAACGCCAGCCACAACAGGCCTGCAGACACGAGTGCACCGAACCAAACCACGGCCGCACGCTAGTCGATGCCGGGGGCTTCACCCGACGGGGGTGAAGCCCCCGGTAGCTCTCAGGCCTCGTCACCGTCGTCCGTGTCCGCCCGTCTGCGCCGCCGGACGATCCACATCACCAGCCAGACGACCAAGGCGATCGGCACGAGAATGACGATGAGGACGGGAAGGAAGAAGGCCACCAGCCAGATCGCCGCGGATGCGATCCATTGCAGCGCGACGATGAGCCCCCGAACGGCCTGACGGAGGATCGAACCGGCGCTCCATCCCTCCCTCGCCAGTGGCGCGACGGCCTCAGAGGGGGTCAGGGTCACATCGACGGTGGCCAATGCAACCTGGGAGTCGAAGAGCCGCTGTCTGCCCTCGAGTTGCTCGATCTCACCACGTACCTGGCGAATGCTCTCGAATACGGTGAGAAGATCGTCCGCCTTTGCTTCCGGCCGATCCCGAACTTCGGCGAGCAGCAGGCGTAGCTCCTCCTCGTACGCGCGCAGATTGCGCAGCTGCGCCTCGATGTCGGAGTATTGCTCAGAGATGTCCTGCGAGGACATGTCCAAGGATCGCACGTCGATGGCCCCCGCCTTCAGCGCATCCAGGAACTGTGCCAGCCGGTCGGCGGGAACACGCACCTGAAGTCGTGCGAACGTGGTCTCGTCCACACCGCCACCGTTGCGGTACAGACTCTCGTTCGAGACAAAGCCGCCGAACTGATCGGCCAGCCGCTCCACGGAGCGCGCCCCCTGTTCAGGATCCGCCACCTCGAGGTCGATAGAGACGTTCTTGATGATCTTGCGGTCGGTCACGGCCTGGTCGGTCACGGCCTGGTCGGTCCCCGGCTCCGCAGCACCGGTTGCTGCAAACCCTCGCGCGGGTGCGGCCTTGTCCAGAACGGTGCTCTCACCCGACCCGCACCCCGCCAGCAGAAGCACCAGGCCTGCAATCGCAATTCCACGTTTCATGTCCCACTCCTCGTCGTCATCCGGGAACCGCCCGGTGTCAAGGGTAAGACGTCACATGCGGAAGGCAAGGTTCCTCGAACGCCGGCACATACCGGAACCTGAAGTACGCTGAAGGTCGTATGGCATTGTATGAACCCATCGACGACATCCCCGACCTGGTCGCTCCCGCGCTCATCGCCGCCTTCGACGGTTGGGTGAACGCAGGCTCGGTCGGCACCCGGGCGGCGGCGTCCCTCACACGCGACGGCAGGCAAGTCGTGACCTTCGACGGCGACGCACTGTTCGACTACCGGGCATCGCGTCCCGATGTCGAGTTCGTCGAAGGAGTGATGCAGGTTGTTCGCTGGCCCGAGATCACACTCACGCACGTCCGACATGAACGCGACCTGCTCGTGCTGACGGGCAACGAGCCGGACTTTCGGTGGAAAGCGTTGAGCGTATCGATTGCCGAGATCGCAGAATCATTCGGCGTTGTCGAAATGGTTTCTCTCGGAGGCGTGCCGGCGGCGGTCCCCCACACCCGACCCGTGCGAATCCTCACGACGGCCTCTCGAAAGAATCTCATCCCCGATGACGAGCAACTGCCCCAAGGCGTCCTCAAGGTCCCTGGCGCCGCCGTCAACATCGTGGAGCAGGCCATCACCGGCAGAGGTATTCCGGCAGTCGGGTTCTGGGCGCAGATTCCGCACTACGTGGCGGGACCGTACCATGCCGGAGCAATCGCTCTCATCGAGCGTGCCGCCCGCCACCTCGGCATCGACCTGCCGTTGGGCGGTCTCGTCGACGAAGCGGCGGAACAGCGCAGGGAACTCGACGCAACCGTTGCCGACAAGCCGGAGGCGGTTGCCTACCTGCAGCGCCTCGAAGAGTTGGTGGCACGGCAGCAGACGATTCCGAGTGGCGAGGAGATCGCTTCGGAAGTGGAACGGTTCCTGCGAGAGAATACGGAGAACCCTTTCGGAGATCAGGAGGGCTAGGAGCCTCCCGGGCCGGCTCCGAACGGGGCGATCTGCCAGAATTGAGATATGGCGGTGTTGGCAGACATGCTGACCGGATTGCGAGCACTCATCGCCTTGCTCCTGGTGGCGATGGTTGGCCAAGGTCGGCTCGAGACCGCCGCCGCACTTCTCGCAACGGCCTGGCTGACCGACTACTTCGACGGCAAGAGCGCCCGTGCCGCCTCGCGGCCGACACATCTCGGTCGATGGGATCTTCAAGCCGACACGTTCGTCGGTGCCGGCCTGATGGTCGGGCTGGCTCTCGGAGGGTATGTGAGCTGGGCCGTCGGGTTGCTCGTCGTCGTGGTGTTCGGTGGGGGCTGGATCGCACTGGGGAACGATTCGCTCTCGTCTGTGCTTCAGGCAATCTCCTATGGCCTGTTCATGTGGCTGGCATACTCACGATCGGTCGGCGGTTGGTGGCTTCCGCCGGTCGTCATCCTGATCATCGCCATCCTGAACTGGGAGCGGTTCATCCACGATTCGATTCCTGGCTTCCTCGAGGGCATCGCCGAGCTGCTCTCTGCCACCCGGCGCCTCGTCAAACGCACCTCCTGAGCAGGCCCGAACGTGGGAACGATCGGTTCGAGTCGGCACCCACGGCCGCGCGTCACACCATCCGGGTGGTTTGGGGTCGCGACGAGTACAGGTAGCCGATGAACATCAGGATCGCGCCCAGGAACTCACCGACATACAAGGCCACCGGTATGCCGAAGCGCTGTGCCGAACCACCGAATGCCGGCATCATGGCCCCGATCGCGATGAGGATGTTCCCGATCATCAGGTTCACCGCAGCTCTCGTTCTCCAGAAGTGGTACGCCGAGTAGATCGCTCCCCCGACAAGCATGACCACACCGTAGAGATTGAAGAACGGTGTCAGTATCCGAACGCCGGAGCTGACGATGGCGGGTCCGCTCAGTTCCCCTTCGAGCATCTTGCTCGGGTCGAGTTGCGCCCCGGCGACCTTGACCAGCGCGTACAACGAGCCGAGCGCCAGGATCACCATGAGAATGTTGGCCAGTTTCACTCTCCCAAAGCGCCGATGCACCAGCAGGTAGACGGTGCCCTGGCCGAGCCATGCGGCGACGAGGATCGCGCCAAAGAGGTACCAGAGTCGAAACACGAGCGGACTCCAGCCGGCGAAGCCATAGATCGCCTCCATCGCTCCACCGATGCCGTACATGACGAATCCGGTACCCCACAGCAACATGTAGGGATGCCTTCGATCGAGCCACCTGCGAAGCACCATCCAGGCGAAAACGAACGAGATGGCCGATGATGCAGCCGGCAGATACGCGCTCAACAGTTCCTGCATGACGGGGACTCCTACGACGTGAGAATCAGGTACAGCGTGATCCCGACAAGGGAGGCCGCCGCGAACGTAAGGACGATGAGGATGATCGGAACGACGCGACTCTGTGGCTCTTGTGGATCCATCACACCTCTTCTGACCTGGACACGCTACGGGCAGGAAACGCCGACGTAAAGTCGGATCCGAGGTTCCTCAAATCTGGTCGAGGAGCTTGCTCCGCTTCTCGGCGAATTCCTCGTCGCTGAGGACTCCGTCCTTGTGCAGCCTGGCCAGCCCCTCGAGCTGCTCGACAGGTCCGGTCCCACCCTGAAGTGCGAGCATCCGGTCCTCCCGCAACCGGTAGATCTCGGACTGGATCCCTTCCGGGTCCGGAATGTCGCTGAAATGACTCTGGCCTTGCTCTCCCGCCGATTCGATGATCAGGTCCCCCGATCGCAACAGCCGTTCCCAGAACGTCTGGGTGAAGGTCGCGTCGTTCATCACCTCGAGTGGTATCTCCTTGCCGTGCCGGGAAAACATGCCTCGGCGGACGATGAGTCGTTCATTCGTGATGATGTAGTGGGTGAAGAACCACTGGGTGAACCGCGGCGCGAACAGCACGAGCCAGATCGCAACCACGACGGCGAGACCGACCCACATCCACGCGCCCTCGGCACGTACGGCGATGACGATGACGCCGACGAGGGCGATCACCGACACGAAGACCGGCCAGATGAGCTGTTTCCAATGGGGACGGAACGCAAGATCGACACGCTCGCCGCTGCTGAGAAGACGTTCGGGATACTTCATGCATGTCAGCCTATCGGAATGCCACCGACGGTGTTCCTCCTAGGATGCCGGCATGAAGCCCGCCACACCGGATCGTCTCTTTCACTTCCTCGACGGCCTCGGCATCGCGACCGAAACCGTCCATCACGCGGCGGTGTTCACCGTCGAGGAGGCCCGCTCCGAACGCGGTGAGCTGCCGGGAGGTCATTCGAAGAGCCTGTTCCTGCGCAACAAGAAAGGCAAGATGTGGCTCGTCGTCGCCAAGGAGGACCGTCCGATCGACCTGAAGGATCTCGCCGGACGGCTGGACGCAGGACGTTTCTCGTTCGGAAGTCCCGACCGACTCATGCGAACCCTCGGGGTCATACCGGGTGCAGTCACGCCGTTTGCGGTCCTCAACGATGCCGAGGGCGCCGTGCAGGTGGTCCTCGACCGTGGCCTCATGGCGCTGGATCCGCTCAACTTCCACCCGTTGGACAACACGATGACCACGAGCATCGCCTCCGCGGACCTCCTGAAGTTCCTCGAGGCGACCGGACACCAGCCGCTGATCGTCGACCTTTGATCAGAAGTCGCGTACGTACCGGCCGGCCTCCGGGCGAAACCCCATACGTTGGAGATACCGGTTGTGGGACACACTGCCTCCGTCGCTCACCAGCGTCGTGTATCCACGGTCTCGAAAGAGATCGGGATTCCGATCGAAGAGGAATCGTCCCGCTTTCAGATCCCGGTGCGCCGGCGTCACGTAGTCGAGCAGGACCCGCATGACACCCGGAGAGTCGGGTTCTCCGATGAAGATGCCGGCGGGAACCATGTCTCGCAGAATCAGCACGGCGAACTGGTCGGAGCTCGGCGCAAGCCGATAGGACGGCTGGAATCGTGCAATGTCCTCCTCGTAGAAGCGGACCAGACCGGCGACGTACAGCGAGTCCGGTCGGACCTCCAAGATCGTGAAGTACTCCTCGTCGGTGAAGACCTTCCAGAGGAAGTAGACGTTGATGACGATGATGGCCGCATTCACCAGGACGATGGGGACGGCGCCGATCAGAGCGGCGTAGATGCCGAACAGCACCGCGCCGATCAGGCTGATGACACGAAGTCGCACGACGGACGTCATCGCCAATGAAAGCACGACGAGGCCCGAAGCCACATAGCCGAGAATCTCTACCATCGGCCGCAGCGTACCGCTTCGAACCCCCGGGCCCGACCGAATCTACAACACGACGGGATGTCGTATCGGTCCCCAGGATCCCGGCCGGTCCTCGAACACTCCGGAGACCACCGTGCCACAGGATCCACAGCACCCTCGATCGATGTTCCACGCCGTGATCGAGTAGCCGGATCGGCCGATCAGCTTCGCGCCGCACGTGGGGCACCACGTGCTCTGGGTCACCTCATCGGGGATGTTTCCCGTGTAGACGTACCACAGCCCGTTCCCCATGGCGATCTCTCTGGCACGTTCGAGCGTCGAGAACCGGGTTTGCGGCACATCCAGCATCTTGAACGCCGGATGGAACGCGGTGAAATGATGGGGAACGTCCGGACCGAGCGTGTCGGCGATCCAGCGTGTCATCTCGTCGATCTCCTCTTCGGAGTCGTTCAGGCCCGGTATCAACAACGTGGTGATCTCCAACCACACGTCGGTCTCGTGACGAATGTACGCCAGCGTGTCCAGAACCGGCTGCAGTCTGCCTGCGCAGTACCGGTGGTAGAACTCATCCGTGAATGCCTTCAGGTCCACGTTGGCGGCGTCCATCGCCTCGAAGAACTCTGCACGCGCCTGCGGATTGACGTACCCGGCGGTCACGGCGACCGCTTTGAGACCTGCACGATGGGCCGCGTCTGCCGTGTCGACCGCGTACTCATGAAAGATGACCGGATCGTTGTACGTGAAGGCGACGCCGGCACAATCGAGGCGTTTCGCAGTGTCGGCGATCCCTTGCGGCGACAAGCGCTGCGCCAAGATGTCATCGCCGCGCGCCTTGGAGATATCCCAGTTCTGACAGTACCGGCATGCCAGGTTGCAGCCGGCCGTCCCAAACGACAGCACCGAGGTCCCTGGCAGAAAATGATTCAGGGGCTTCTTCTCGATCGGATCCACCCAGAAACCGGTCGATCGCCCGTAGGACGTGAGCACGATCTCGTCCTCGCGTCTCGCACGCGTGAAACACAGGCCGCGCTGCCCCTCCCGCAGCTTGCACTCCCGAGGGCACAGATCACACTGAATCCGGCCGTCGTCGAGCGCGTGCCAGAACTTCGTCGGGACGATCGACCATGCGGGCTCGGGATCCATACCCCAAGACTACGCCCGATCCGGTGCCGTCAGGGAATCAGCAGCACTTTTCCCGTCGTCCGTCGACCCTCCAGCGCGAGGTGCGCCGCCGCCGCATCGGACATCGCAAACCGTTGGCCGATGGCGACGTTCAGCCATCCGTCCAGAATCCCGCGAAAGACCTCGCCCGCCCTGTGCTCCAGCTCGTCGGGCGATGCAATGTGGTGGAACAAGCTCGGCCGTGTCACGTACAGGGACCCGTTGCGGCTCAGCTCCTGCAGATCGAACGGTTCGACCGGACCCGAAGACTGCCCGAAGAGAACGACCATGCCCCGAATACGCATCAGGGCGAGGCCGTCGAGGAACGTGGTCCTGCCGACACCGTCGTAGATGACGTGGAGCGGCCTCCGGCCGGCCGTCTCCTCGACGACCTGGACGAACTCCGAGTAGTCGCAGGCGACCTCGGCGCCGAGGGACTCGGCGATTCGACGCTTTTCCGAGGTTCCGGCCGTGGCGAACACTCGTGCCCCTGCCTGCACGGCCATCTGGATGAGCAGCCTCCCCACGCCGCCCGCCCCGGCGTGAACGAGACACAGCTCTCCTTGCCGAAGAGGGTACGTGTCATGAACGAGGTAGTGCGCCGTCATCCCCTGGAGCATGGTCGCCGCGGCGATCTCGAGGTCGACGCCCTCGGGCACGGCGACGGCCTGATCGGCTGCAACGAGCGTCTGCTCAGCATAGGACCCCCGAGCCGAAGTCCAGGCAACACGATCACCGACCTTCCAGCGCCGGACGCCGCCGCCGACGGCATCGACCACACCGGCTCCCTCGAGGCCGAGAACCAGCGGCAGATCCACCGGATAGAGGCCGCGCCGGTGATAGGTGTCGATGTAATTCACGCCCGCAGCAGCAACCTGAACTCGGATCTGGCCCTCACCGGGGTGAAGGTCGGGAACCTCGTCCCAGGACAAGACTTCGGGACCTCCGTGGGTCGCAAGACGAATGGCATGCATGGGCTTCCTCCTCTTCGCCGGCATCACCGTAGCCAGGGGCCGCAGTGCCCCGAGCAACTCGGCCGATCACGATCGGACGGCGTGAGATTCCGACTCGGCGTTGGCGATCACGAGTCCCCCACCGACCGTCAGCGCATCGATGTGCAGGATCGGCGCGCCATCGGGCAGTGTCTCCGGATCCGGGATCTCGATCTGGGCCGCACCGCCGATCACACGATGGTCGACTTCGACCCGCCAACTCCTGCAGACCAGGACACGTGCTCCGCCGGCGAGAACCCGCAGGTCGAGCCTTGCCCCTTCCGGATCGAGAAGGGCCTGACGAAGGTCGATATCGACACCTCCCATGGCGACGATCACCCGTCCGGAACGGAGGCGCGTGGAGACACTCTCGTAGCTACGGCCATCCATGAGTGCCACGAGTTTGAAGTCGTCTGCATCCTCGTCGGCGTTCTCGCCGATGATTCTCGTGAGTGCGAGCGCCGTCGCTTTCATGACGACTTCCGCTGCGATCATCCAAAGAAGGATCTTGAACAGCTTCTTCATCGGTACCTCCGTCTACAAGCCTAGAGGTGTGTGCATCGAAGGGCCGACGCTCACGAGGCGAAGAAGAACGCCTTCACGCCGTCGAAGAGATACTGGGCCCCGATCGCCACGAGGATCAGGCCCATGAATCGGATGATGAGGACACCGCCACGGCCGCGAATGAATCGTCCCGCCGACGCCGAGAGAGCGAGTACCAGAAACAGAATCAACGCGATGATCGCGACGGCGACCAGCACCACGAGATCACCTTCCAGGCTTCCCGATTTGGCCGTCAACGTGATGACCGTGGTGATCGCCCCGGGACCGGCCACCATCGGCATCGCAAAGGGCACCAGGATCGAGTCCTCCTCGCTGATGGGACGATCCGAATGCTGCACGCGTGTCGGACTCCCCTGCAACATCTCCAGGCCCATGAGCACGATGACGACACCGCCCGCCGCCTGGAACGCCGGCATCGAGATCCCGAACGCCTCGAGTATCCACCTGCCCCCGATCGCCGAAAGGGCCAGGATCGCGAACACCACGGCGGAAGCGAGGCCCGCGTATCGCCGGCGCGTCTGACGATCGGAATCCTCGGTGATACTCAGGAATATCGGCAGAGCACCCACCGGATTGGTGATCGCGAGCAACGCGGCAATTGCCTGGGCAAGTTCGCTCATCGCCGAGAGTCTACCGACGAAGCCACGAGTCTCGCATCACCGGCGCTCAGAGGTCTCTGCCACGTCGGCGCAACTCGGACACCAACGCCTCGTCCTCGTACCGCATCAGGTCGGGCGACCACTGGAGGAGCGCGACCGGCTTTCCTTCGGCCTCTTCGAGCAACCCGATGACGACATCTCGCAGCGTCCGAGCCCAAGCCCGTCCTTTCGCATCGGCCTGTTGCGACAACGTTCCGTCGGCGTTGACCGTGAACACCCCCACCTCCACTCGCGGGTTTGCCCTGGACCCACGCTCTCCGTACACGAGGATCACGGAACCCACAGGGACGTCTTGTACTCCCCCCGTTGCGATGAACTCGCCTTCAAACGCCCAGCCGGAACTCTTGGCCTCGTCCACCCTCTCGACCACCTTCGCCCAGTTCTTGTGACGCTCGTCACCGAAGAGCGGAACGGAGATCGCGACGAGGGGCCGGTCGTTCATAGGTCCACTGTACCGAGGTAATGTCGGTGCCATGAAGAACGTGCGATGGGGCATCATGGGAACAGGCCGGATCGCGTCCGCACTCGTCGAGGCCGTGCGCCAGGTGCCGGGCGGAGAGATCGTTGCCATCGGTTCCTCGTCGAGAGAGCGAGCGGAAGCCTTTGCCGATCTCCACGACATCCCCGGCCGGTACGCCACACACGAGGACGTCGCCAACGACCCGGATGTGGATGTCGTCTACGTCGCCACGACCAACGACCTGCATCACGCCAACACGCTTGCGGCCCTCGAACACGCAAAACCGGTCCTTTGTGAGAAGCCCTTCGCTCTCAACCTTCGGCAGGCCGAGGAAATGGTCGCCGCCGCTCGAAATCGAGATGTGTTTCTGATGGAGGCGATGTGGATGCGCTTTCAGCCGGCGATCAGTCGCCTCGAGGCCATCATACGTTCAGGACGCCTCGGCAAGGTCCGCTCGGTCCAGGCCAACTTCGGATTCCTCGCAGGACCCCACCCCAGCGGCCGTCTGTTCGACCCCTCACTCGGCGGCGGAACGGTCATGGACCTCGGCGTCTACGTGGTGACCTTCGCCACGATGCTCCTCGGCACCCCCGATCGCATCGCCGTGACAGCCGAAATGTCCGATGCAGGGATCGACGAGCAGGCCGGAATCGTCCTCCACCATCGCAACGGAGGCGTGTCCACGCTGAGCACGTCATTCGTGGCAGATTCGAATATGGAAGCATTCGTCTCCGGATCCGACGGATACGTCCGAGTCCATCCTCCGTTCCACCACTCCCCCATGCTCTCGATCGAGCGACGGGGAAGCGTCGTCGAGACGATCGATACGAGCTACGAGGGATCGGCGTACCGGTTCGAAGTCGAAGAGGTACACCGGTGCCTTCTGGAAGGGGCGACGGAGAGCCCCCGCATGGGCCTCGACGACACGCTGGTGGTGATGCGCACCCTCGATCGGATCCGAGAGCAGATCGGGCTGACGTTTCCGGGGGAGTAGGACCGTTCAGTCCCGCCACCGATTGGCGAGTTTGTCCGCGTACTCGTTCCACCGGTAGCCGGCATGCCCCTTGATCCACTCCAACGTCAGTTCGGGCCGCCAGCCGTAGTACGCCTTCTTCACCAGATCCACGTTCTCGACCGGCCCCGTCCTGCGCTTCCATCCACGCTTCTCCCACCCTGCCGCCCACTCGTTGATGGTGCGTACCACCAGATTCGAATCCGAATAGATGGTCATGGGGGTGCCCTCGGGAACGAGGTCGAGTGCCGCAATCACCGCGGTGAGCTCCATACGGTTGTTCGTGGTGTGCTCCGCGTGTCCAAATGCCTCGGCGACGATCTCGTCGTCGACGACGTAGACCGCGCCCCAACCGCCGGGGCCGGGATTCGGTGAGGCGCTCCCATCGGTGAACACCCCGGTCGTCGGCCCGTCGTCGACCGCCGCTGCCGGACGGTCCTGCCTCACGGCATCCCGACAGGTGCGACACACCGACGGTTCCCATCCCGGGAAGCGGTCGAGGACATGCCGGGGCAGCGAGAAAACGGCTCCACAGGTTCGACAGGTGAATCGAGGCATGGCCGTAAGGATACGCCGACGCGGTGTGCCCTCGGAACTCCTTCGGAACGGTTCATGCGGCAGCCGTCCGGGGCTGGGAGGCTCACCGTACCCCCCGCTGGGGCAACGGGTATAGCGGGCACGGATGGAGGGTAGCCAACCGGACGGCCGGCCGCATGCATCACGGTACCCGCTTCTCGCGAGCTTGTGCAACCACTCCCATGGATCCGCGCCCATACGGCACATGACTCCGCTACACCTCCGGCATGCTCGAACGGATACCCGTCAGGGCACCAGAATGGGGTCGGTCCGGCCGTCGCCATCGACGTCCGCGCACTCGGGCGCGACATCGCGATCCAGGATCGGAGCGACGAGGGCACTGAACCTGCGCCATCGCCACGCTCCGGACATCGCGACACCGTCCGTCTCATCCGAGCCGTATCCGGAGACAAGGCTTGCGCCGCAGGCCGTGAGGCGCCGCGACCACTCCGAATCCCCTCGCTCGCCGGGCTCGCCGGACTCGAAATCGCGACCGAGGCTCCACCATCCGGTGCCGAGCATCACCGCGTCACCGTCCGGATCGTCCCATCGCACGAAATGCACCCGTCGGTCGCGATGCTGCACCGCCGCCACCCGGTATGCGGCGACACCGTCGGCGTCGGCAAGGACCTCGAGGATCGCCCCTTCCTTCGTTTCAGGATCACCCTGATCGAAGAGGAAGTTGCCGAGGCTCGTCGCCACCACGGTCGGTCGTGCACCATCGATCACGAAGACGGGCTGGACGACATGTGGCCCGCTCCCCCACACGACGTCCACGCCCCAGCCGTGGAGCTCCCCGGCAAGCTCCGCCATGTACGGGTCGGTCCGTGTGCGGTATTCGACCCCGCCGTGTACGGCCACCACGAGCAGATCCACCAAGGGGCGCAACCCGGTCACCGCGGTACGGACCGTCTCGTCGTTCCACGGTGCGATGCCCGCCCGATCATCACCTGCCGGGGTACCCGCTCTCGTCGCGTCGAAAGCGAGAAACCCCACGCGAAGGCCCCGCACCTCCACGATGACGGGCCGCACGGCTTCGCTCAGGTTCGCCCCGCCGCCGACCGCCAGCATCCCGGCATCATCGATCGCCTCGACACTGTCGATCACCGATGCCCGCCCGGCGTCACCCGCATGGTTGTTCGCCACCGACAGGACATCCGCCGCGGCGAGCAGCCGCGCCGTCTCCGGCCTCGCCTCGAGCGCGTACGGATTGAGCGCGATGTGTCGCCGATTCGTCAACGGCGACTCCATGTTCGCGCCGGCGATATCCACCTCCGAGAGGACGGATCGCACGTCCTCGAAGATGCTCTGCGGGTCGCTGCGAACGATCCGCGACAGACCACGGCCGAGCATGACGTCACCCACCATCGCGATGCGGACGGTGGGGCGCCGTGTCGTCTCCAGCGTGGCGAACGTCGTCGTGGTGGTCGACGTCGTCGTGGTGGTCGACGTCGCCGTGACGGCCGGAGGGACGGACGTCGCCGTGGTCGAAGTCGTCGGAGCCGGAACATCGGACGGAGACCGGGCAGGTCCGGATGCCCGCGGCACGCATCCGCCGACGAGCAAGGCCACCGCAGCGATGCCCACATGGAATACGACCCGGGTCGTCATTCTCGTCAACGGTCGATCTTGCCCGGCAACAGAAACGGGTACGGGCGCCGGCGAACCTTGTGATGCCACCACCGGTCGATTCGGCGAAGACGCTGCAGAAGCTCCCACATTCGAGCGTCACTCGCGTAGTAGCGCCTGACTTCATCCGTGCCGATGGGATCCGACAACCTGCGATTCGCGTGCTCGAGCGCCAAGGGAATGAGTGAGATGAGCCGTTCCTTGTGGAACTGCGCAACCAGATTGAGGATGGTGGTGCGGACGTCGAAGTAATCGTCGATGATCCCTTGAACGAGAAAGCGCTTCACGATCCCCCGCAGAGCCCAGGGCAGTGATGCGAGGAAGATGTCCACGTCGATGCGATCGACCCCTTGGTCGTCTTTCAGGAGAGGCGTCGTAACGTCGAAATAGACGAGATCATCCCCGTCGACCGCCCAGTTCGAGATCTGTGCATCGATCCCGATCTGGGCGCCTATGGCCGCCTCGGTCTTTGCGAAGACCTGGTCGAAGAGACGGATGGCCTGTTCTTCCGTTGCCTCCCTGAGATAGGCGTGCCCGACGCACTCGGCGGGAAGCAACGGCTGGAGGATGTACACGGCGACATCTCGACCGTCGAGCCCCAGTATCTGATGCGATGTCGGCACGACCGCGACATCGACGGCCCGCAACCCTGTCACATAATCCTCGAGAAGGGCGAGATACGCCTCGACTCCGTCACCGCGTCGAAAGGTCGGAAGCCGCTTCGCCACGGCCATGCCGTCGATACCGGCCCAGGACACGACCGTCGTGATCTCGCCGTACCCGACGACATCGAGTCCTTCGGCGCGACCCGTGGCGAACGCCTTCTGAAATCGTTCTTCCAACGCCTCCAGGTCGTCGACCCGAACAGGTTCGAGGTTCATGTGAAGATGCTCCGGACGCGGGCGATGATGTCTTCGACTTGCTCATCGTCGAGGATCAGGGGCGGAAGGAACTGCAGCACCGAGCGATCGTTCTCGGCCCACACGGCGAAGATACCGGCGTCCAAGAACATCTTGGCGGCCATCACGGCCGCGTCGGGGGCCGGGAAGGCCAGCCCCATCATCATCCCTCGCCGGCGAAGGTTGAACGGCAGGTCGGAGAGCCCGCTCCGGAAGCGTTCGCCAAGCTCGCGGACACGGGTGAGAAAGCCGGGTGTCTCGACGATGTCCAAGACCGCGAGAGCGGCTGCACATCCCGGTTCTGCGCCGCCGAACGTGGAAAGGTGCACGAACGGCAGCTCGTCGAAGAAAGAGAACACCGCGGGACTCATCAACGTGGCGCTGATCGGATAGATCCCTCCACTCAACCCTTTTCCCGTGACGAGGATGTCCGGAACGGCGTCGAGTTGTTGATAACACCACATGGTTCCCGTCCGACCGAGCCCGGTCTGCACTTCGTCGAGCACGAGGAGAGCGCCTCTGGATCTCGCGAGCTCCGCAACCGATGCAAAGTAGCCGTCGGCTGCGATCGGCATGCCGAGAGTCGCCGGCACCGGCTCGAGGAGTACGGCGGCAGTGTCGGAATCGATCTCGCCGGCGAGCGCATCGATGTCGTCGAACGGGACCTGCACGAAGCCGGGAAGGTTCGGACCGAACGGTGTGCGGTATTCGGGATCACCGGCTGCCACCGAGAGCCCCGTGTGCCCGTGGTAGCCGCCTTTCGCGGAGACGATCTTCTGTCGACCGGTCACCCCTCGAGCCGCCTTGAGGGCGAGATCGATCACTTCTCCCCCTCCCACACCGAAGATCACGCCCGACAGTGCCCCGCCGGTCGTTGCGACGAGCCGCTCCGCGAGCCTCGCCCGCATCCCGGAGACGAGATGATGATTCCCGATATCGAACGAGTCCAGCGCAGTTCGGACGGCACCGAGGACACGCGGATTCCTGTGACCGAGGTTGAAGACACCACCATTGCAGTGGCAGTTGTAGAAGCGGGTTCCGTCGTAGGCGTCCGTGAAGATGGCACCATCCCTGGATCCCATCACGAGACCGAGCTCCAACCGGCGATACAAGGCCACTTTGCCGGGAGAGATGTACGTGCCGTAGGCGTCGTAGGTCGCATCGCTCGTCGGATACTGTCGAAAACTCATCGCACCTCCTTCGCCAGTCCAGACTACGTCGCAGCCTCCTAGAGTGGAGGGAAATGAGGCGGGCCATCAGAGACAGCGTCGTGGTGCTCACCGGCGCTTCTTCAGGGATCGGCAGGGCGACGGCACTCGCCCTCGGCACCAACGGCGCAAACGTGGCCGTCGCCGCCCGCAGAGAAACACTCCTCTCAGACCTTGCGGCAGAGATCACAGCGAGGGGTGGCCAGGCGCTCGCCGTACCCGTCGACGTCACCGAGCGTGACCAGATCAGGGACCTGATCGAGCGTACCGTGCAACGATGGGGGCGGATCGACGTCGTCGTGGCGAACGCCGGAATCTGGCAGAGTGCCGCCGTCGAGGCAACGGCGCCCACGGACTGGCAGACCGTCATGGCGGTGAACTACTTCGGGGCCCTCAACACCGCCCTGGAGGCGCTCCCCTTCCTGGAGCGGGGAGCCCAGTTGGTGTTCATGAACTCTCTCGATGGCAAGAAGGGGGTTCCCTCGGAAGCGGCTTATGCGGCGGCAAAACATGCACTTTCGGGGTTCGCCGGCGTCGCCCGCCAGGAACTCGCCAGTCGGGGAATCGCCGTGACGAGCATCTTTCCGGGAAGAGTGGACACCGCGCTCATCGATGGACTCCGGGTCCCGGCGATCCAGAGGAAGATGCCGCCCGAGAGAGTCGCAGAGGCGATCCTCTCGGCGATCCGGCGGCCTCGCCCGGAGATCTATCTCCCCGCATTCGGTGGACGCGTCTATGCGTGGCTGGGAGCATTGGCTCCAAACCTGTCGGACAGGCTCACGGCGCTCCTCGGCCTGCAGGGCAGGATGTAGGACGATTCGGAGCCGGGCACGGAGACGTCCGAGTTCGTCGACGACGGCGGTTACGCGCCTGGCGCGCCTGTACGGACACACCGCAACCGAAAAGGGTCTTTCGCCTCTGGTCGGCTTCCGATGACAGACAGATGATGGGGACAGTTCAGGGGACCGGAGCCGGTAACGTCTACGTGCCAGGCGCCGGTACCCGAGAGAGCCGGGAGCAACTCGACCCCAATCGATCCCACACCCCTCCCGGCTCTCTCCTCGCGTCCAACATCCGAGAAGGACAGCTCGTCTCGAGGCTCCCACCGGGAGACACTCCCGGCTCTCTCCTCGCGTCCAACATCCGAGAAGGGCCGTTCGACCCTGGTCGTACCCCCATGAGCCTGCAAGAATCCTGCGCACCGAAAGGCGGTCCATGTTCGTCTCCTACTTCTCACAAGTCCCTGTGCCCTTCGACATAGCCGTCGAACGACTCGAGCCGGTGCTCGGTGAACTCGGCGGATGGGCCCACGAGGCATACCGGAATGGCGAGAAGCTGCGAGCGAGAATCGGAATGGGAAAGGTCGCACCCATGATCGCGAAGACCGTCGTACTGGAGACGGCCACCCCTGAGCGGGGACTGGACAGCTTGATCATCCCCGTCTCCTGGAGGGCGACGGGGGCGCCGATGTTCTTCCCCATGATGCGGGCAGATCTGCACCTGCTACGGGTCTCGAAGGACACGACCCAGATCAGACTCAGTGGCTCGTACACGGTCCCTCTGGGCTCGATAGGACAGATCTTCGACGATGCGCTCCTCCATCGCATCGCAGAGGGCACGATCGAGAACTTCGTCAATCGTATCGCAGAGGCGCTGACGACGACACGACGGGAATAGGCCGCCGGGCGGAATCAGAAACGTTGTGTGGTGCGAAAACGACGAGCGGCCGTTCTCGCCCGGCGCAAGGGTTCCGGAGTACGAAACCGGCCCGTCGCAAGCTTCACGATCTCCACGGCAAGCTCCGGGTCCGTTCGCCATCCGGCGTGCACGCACAGGGGACGCACCCCGGCCCTTGTCCGCAGCCAGTACCCGACGACCTCTCCTCCCAACGTCAGTGGGGACCGGGACCAGCGCTGCTCCCGGGGCCACACGCCGGAGGCCAGGAGCGGACGGTGCGTTACACCGACCGTGGGAATGGCGAGGACGGCTCCGAGATGCACGGCGAGCCCGCAACGACGGGGGCTGTCTCGCCCGGTCGCATTCACGATGAGCACGTCGGGCTCCCCTTCGAGAGCATCCACGGCTGCTGCGAGAAGCGGCCCTTCACGAAGCGCGAGGAGCCCCGGCCGGTAGGCGGCACCGGCAGGGCCCCTCACCACTGCAACCTGGGCATGCCGTCCACGCTGCATCATCACGGCCGCGGCCCATCCCGGGTCACCGGCGTCGCCTGCTCCCGTCCCACCTCTCGGAAAGCAGACGAAAACGCCACCGACGGACGGGGTCCCCGACACGGCGAAGACACTCGGCTGCATCGAACCGAGGCAAGCCTGCACATCGCGGAGATCCTCGGCGGTGCGTGGCCAGTCCATATGCCAAGGGTATCGAGACCCCGGGGAGTGTCGACTACTTCTTCTCGGATTCGTAGAAGGGACTGGTGCCGGCCTGATGGTCGGTGACATCGATGATCTGTCCGAGATCCGGAATCATGCGACGAAGGATCTGCTCGATTCCCTGCCGCAACGTGACCGAGGCGAGTCCACATCCTTGGCAGCCGCCGAGTAGCCGCACGTACACGTCCCGGCCCTCGACGCCCACGAGCTCCGCCGATCCGCCGTGCGAGACGATCGCCGGATTCACCTGTTGCGAAAGGACCTGAGCGACCTGCTCGGCCAACGATCCCGTCGGCGTCCCGACCGAATCCAGATCGAAGGTCGGGCTCGCGGGCCGGTTCGGGTTCTCCATGGCCAACCCACCGGCCTTCACGTCCAGGAGAGCACCGTCGAGCTTCTCGATGTCTTCATTTCGCAGAGCGAGCGCAAGTTCACCATGGCGCTCGATGCGGTGTGTCCGCTCCACGTCCGAGAGCGGCACGAAGCTCAGCTCGTACGCGAAATCGTTGCCGTGCATTCCGGTGACTTCCAGCAAGAGCGCTGCTTCGAGATCACCGGCCTCCTGGTCCCGGATCTCGATGATCTTGGTGCGGGCGAGGTCGGTGATCGTGAGTGTTCGTGCCATTGCGGGTCACATCGTACCGGGGGCCCGACGCAACATCCGGTCCCTGTTTCGGCTTCGCCGGCTCACGGTCCCAGGCAGGCTGCAAGCCCCTACCGACGAGAAACGACGATCATGGGTCCGTGAGCACCGCAGTCATCATCCTCCCCACCGGAACCTACCGTGCAGGCGACTTCATCGAGGCAGCCAGATCGCTGGGAGTGGGTCTGATCATCGCCTCCGAGGAACGCCACACCCTGCTGGGCGACGAGGGATTCATCCCCATCGACTGTGCGGATCCACGCCGTTCCGCGGAGGCCATCGTCGAAGCCGGCGACCACCACCCGATCGACGCCGTGATCCCGGTGGACGATGCCGGCGTCATGATCGCGGCGATAGCCTCCGAGGGGCTCGGACTGGCTCACAATCCCCCCGCAGCGGTCGCCGCCACCCGCAACAAGGCGATCCTGCGCAGGGCGCTCGAGGAACGCGAAGTTCCACAGCCCGCCTTCGAACTCGCCGCACCCTCGAGCGATACCGTCGCACTTGCGGAATTCGTCGGAGTCCCGGTGGTGATCAAGCCCCTTTCGCTCTCTGCAAGCAGAGGTGTCATCAGGGTCGACCACCCGCTTCAGGTCCCGCCCGTGGTTGAGCGAATCCGTCGTATCCTCGCCGTCGCCGGCCGGAATCCGAACGAACCGATCCTCATCGAGCGTTACATCCCGGGGAAGGAGATCATCCTGGAGGGGCTCCTCGTCAAGGGGGTGCTGAGCGTCCTGGCCTTCTTCGACAAACCGGAGCCGATGAGGGGCCCCTACTTCGCAGAGACCATGCTCGTGACACCATCGAGGCTCCATCCCGAGATCCTCGAGGAGGTCGAGACGGTGACCGCTCGAGCCGTCCAGGCGTTGGGTCTGCGGGAAGGCCCCATCCACGCCGAGCTTCGCATCGACGGGAGTCGGGTGGCGATCATCGAGGTGGCAGCTCGCTCGATCGGAGGGCTGTGCGGCCGGTCCTTGCACTTCGGGCTCCTCGGAACGACCTTGGAGAATCTGTTGCTCAGGCATGCCCTCGGGTTGCGCCTGAACACCCGACGCGAAGATATCGCATCGGGCGTTCTGATGATCCCTGTACCGAGTGCGGGAACGTTGCAGACGGTCGACGGACTCGACGCCGCCAGGGACGTGACCGGCATCACCGAGGTCGTCATCACGATCCCCCCGGGCACGTACGTCATTCCGGTCCCTGACGGAGCACGCTACCTCGGCTTCCTCTTCGCGAGAGCAGACACTCCTCTCGAGGTCGAGACGTCTCTGGCAGCGGCCCGAAGCGAACTCGAAATCGTGATCACCCCGGACTGATCACCGATCATTGCCGGGTTCCCGGCTCCAATCGCGCAATAATGCTCCAATGCACTTCACCCGATCATCAGGCGTGCTCGTCCACCCGACGAGTCTTCCCGGCCCACCCGGCATCGGCGACATCGGGCCTTCTGCGCATGCGTGGCTCGACGAGCTCGCACAGATGGGGTGCGCGCTGTGGCAGGTTCTCCCACTCGGTCCGACCGGCTACGCCGACTCCCCGTATCAAAGCTTCTCGAGCTTCGCCGGGAATCCCAACCTGATCAGCCCCGAGAGTCTCGTCACCGAAGGCCTGCTCGACGAGGCGGAGATCCGCAGCGCCCCTGCGTTTCCAGACGATCGCGTCGACTACGGAACCGTCATCGGGTGGAAACGCGATCTGGTGGATCACGCCTTCGCCAACATCGGTGGGCTGCAAGACGATTTCGAACGCTTCCGGTACGCGAATCGGAATTGGCTCGGCGATTACGCCCTGTTCATGACGCTGAAGGATCTCTACGGCGGCAGATCCTGGACGTTGTGGCCTTCCTTGCTGAGGGATCGCGACCCGGCACAGATGGAGAAGGCATCCTCGGCCTACGCGACAGAGATTCGCCGTCATGAGTTCGCTCAGTTCCTCTTCTCTCGGCAGTGGAATGCGCTACATCGCCACGCGCGTTCGCTCGGCATCAGCATCATCGGAGACATCCCGATCTTCGCCGCCGGAGATTCCGCCGACGTATGGGCGAACCGCCGACTCTTCCAACTGACCGAAGCCGGAGAACCTGCCTTCCAGGCAGGGGTGCCACCCGACTACTTCTCCGAGACCGGCCAACTGTGGGGCAATCCTCTCTATCGCTGGGATGAACACCGACAAACCGGATTCGCGTGGTGGACCGAGCGTTTTCGGGCCGTGCTTCGGCTCGTCGATATCGTCCGGATCGACCATTTTCGCGGATTCGTCAACTACTGGGAAGTGCCTGGAGGAGCACTCGACGCGGTCGAGGGAAGATGGGTCGACGGGCCCGGAGAGATCTTTTTCAAGACCATCCAGCGAGAACTCGGGACGCTCCCGATCATCGCCGAGGACCTCGGCGAACTGGACCCCCGAGTGCCCGCCCTGCGCGACCTCCTGGGGTTCCCGGGAATGAAGGTCTTTCAGTTCGGATTCGACACGGACCGGACCAGCGAGTTCCTCCCACACAACTACCCACGCAACAGCGTCGCCTACACGGGAACACATGACAACGATACGACCAGAGGCTGGTTCGAGAGCCTCGACGACGCCCGACGCTCATTCGTGTTGGAGTATCTGGGAACCGACGACAGCGAAATCGCATGGGACATCATGTGGGCCGTCTGGAAGTCGAGATCGGTCTTCGCTCTCGCCCCGCTTCAGGATCTGCTCGATCTCCCGACAGAAGCCAGGATGAACCGCCCCGGCACCACGTCCGGCAACTGGCAGTGGCGCGCGACCGCCGGTGCGGTCGACACCGAGGTACGACAACGCATGCAGGCGTTGAATCGAGCCACCCGACGCAAGCCGGGAAAGCGGAGGAAAAGCGGCGAATAGCCCCGGCCGGGTCGATACGGCCAGGTGGGCCACTAGATTGCCGGCATGACACGCCCCATCACCGCGGAGGACCTCTGGATGCTTCCCCGTGTCGGCGACCCGGTCGCAGGCGGCGGAATCGTCGTGGTTCCCGTCACACGGTTCGATCTCGATGACAACAAGGCGACGACCGGCCTGTACCTGCTCACTCCGGACGAGCCGAGGCTCCTCACCAATCCGAAACAGGATGCAAGATCGCCCGCCATCGCGCCGGACGGCACCCGCATCGCCTTCGTTCGCTCGGAGAACGCCGACGAACCGGCGCAACTCCATGTGTTGCCACTCGATGGAGGCGAGGCCGAGCGCCTCACCGACATGCCGCTCGGTGTGGTCGGGCCCAAGTGGATGCCCGACGGAGAAGGGCTGCTCTTCCTCTCCCCGTTGTTCACCGAGGCTCCGACCGTGGAAGGCACCCGGAAACTGCGAGACCGGCGCGAGGATGCCGCCGTCAAGGCCCGCGTGACCGAAGATCGCCTCTACCGCCATTGGGATCGCTGGCTGACCGACGGGAAGGTTCCACACATCTTCTTGTTCGACTTCGCCTCACGAGAGATCCGAGACCTCATCCCCGACTCGCAACGGTGGTGGAGTTGGGACGAAGAGGCCGACTCCTACGATGTTTCGCCGGATGGGAAGGAGATCGCCTTCTCCGCCGACACGAGCGAACCACCGCATGACCGTCCTCGCACCGCCATCTTCACGACCCCGGTCGCCGGCGGAACGACCCGCTGCCTCACTCCCGACGGCACCGGGCATGAGCTTCGGCCCCGTTATAGCCCGGATGGAAACCTCATCGTCTACGGGATGCAGCGCGAAATCGATTACTACGCGGATCGCGTTCGGCTGGTGAGCTACGAGCGGCAATCGGACGAACACCATGTCCTCACGGAAGCTTGGGACCGTTCCGCATCCTCATGGGAGTTCACCGCGGAGGGAGACCTCGTACTTACCGCGCAAGACCATGCACGGGTGAATCTGTACCGGATGCCGCCGAAAGACGTGGAGCCACGGCAGATCGCCGGAGGGGGGACCTTCGGCCATCCGGCACCCGGCAAGGACACCTTGTTCGCCACCTTCCAGGACCTCAGCCATCCGCCGGAGGTCGTGGGTGTCGACACATCCGGAAGCCGACGCCTGACTCGCTTCACCGAAGATCTGATGGGCGAGCTGCGACTGGGCGATGTCGAGGAGATCATCTTCGACGGAGGCGGCGGCGACCCGGTACAGGCGTTCGTCGTCTACCCGCCCGACTTTGATCCCGACCACCGCAGGCCGCTCGTGCACATGATCCACGGGGGCCCCCATGGCATGTTCGGGGACACATTTCACTTCCGATGGAACGCGCACACGTTTGCGGCCCCCGGCTACGTCGTAGCCTTGGTGAACTTCCACGGTTCGACTTCCTGGGGTCAGGACTTCGCGACATCGATTCACGGCGCCTGGGGCGATCTGCCGACACAGGACATCCTGTCGGCGACCGACCATCTCCTCGAGCGAGGGTTTGTCGACGAGGACCGCATGGCCATCACCGGAGGCTCGTACGGCGGCTATCTGACGACATGGCTGACAACGCAGACGGATCGATTTGCCTGTGCAGTCGCCCACGCGGCGGTCACCGACCTGCCCGGGATGTATGCGTCGGACGTGACGATGGGCAGGATCCGTGCCTACGGCGCCGAGTATTGGGAAGACCCCGACACCGTGGACCGCTGGAACCCTGCACGTCACACGGCGGGCTGTCGGACGCCCACGCTCGTCATCGCCGGAGAGCGCGACGCACGCGTTCCGCCGACACAGGGTCTGGAACTCTACGGGATCCTCAAGGCCAAGGGGGTAGAGGCCCGCCTCGTCTACTACCCCGACGAGAACCACTGGATCCTCAAGCCGCAGAACTCGTTGCACTGGTATCGAGAGGTCCACGGATGGCTTGCTCGCTACCTCGGCGAGGCCTCGACCACCGGTTGAACCTCTGCCGGACTCCCCCCGAGGCGCCACCAAACCCCCAGGTCAGCAGGTTCTTACGCGCAGAATGCGCGTAAGATGATTTTGTCATTCGCCTCAACCATAGGTTTACCGTGAGGCCCCTCCTCTATCCTGGACACATGACCGACACGGCAATCATCATCTCCGGGGGTGACAAGGTCCCACCGGCGGTCGCAGACGGACTTCCTGCGGACACGTACGTGATCGCTGCGGATTCCGGGCTGGACCTCGCGGCAACGCTCGGCATTCGGGTCGACATCGTGATCGGAGACCTCGATTCCGCGTCGGCGGCGGCGCTCGAAGGGGCGCAACGGCGGGGCACTCGGATTCAGCGCCACCCGGTGGACAAGGACGCCTCGGATCTCGAGCTCGCATTGGCGCACGCGCGCGAGAAGGGGGTCTCTTCGCTCATCGTGATCGGTGGGCACGGCGGCCGCATGGATCACTTCCTGGCAAATGCGTCCCTCCTGGCCGCGCAGACGGGTCTCGACATCGAGTGGCGGACCGGAACGGGCTGGGCGCATCGAGTCAACGGAACGTTGCTCCTGCGGGGCTCGCCGGGAGAAACGATCAGCCTGCTCGCATTCGGCGGACCGGCGAAGCGTGTTCGGACATCCGGTCTTCAATGGCCGCTGCACGGGGAGGACCTCGACCCGGGCGGCACTCGAGGACTGTCGAACCGGTTCATCGGGGAACAGGCGAGAATCGCCGTTGCCGACGGCAACCTGCTCGTGATCCTCCCCGAGAGATGAGCCGAAACCGCTTTTGCCGTTGATAGTTCGCCTCAATCTGATATGTTCAGGAGATCGAGTGGAGGGTCGGATTGAGAAATCTGTGGAGGCTGCTCTTCGCAGGGCTGCTGATCGTATCCGTGCTGCTGTTCCCGGCAGCCGCAAACGCCGCCATCGAGGGTGGCTGCACGGGGTCCGCCGTGATCGACGGGATCACCTACGGGCCCGACAACGACACACCGAGTAACCCCATCGTCATTCCTATCGAAAAGGACGGCGTTGTCGCCACATGGCAGGGATCGGTCAACTTCCTGAATACGAACCACCACGGGAGTCTCGGCATGGTGGTCGGTCCGTGGACCATCAAGATCGCCGACTGGGGGGATCCCAACAGCGGTGATGCACGATCGGCGAGCGGCACCTACGACCTGGATCAGTTCAAGGCGCAATTCCCGGTGCCGGTATCACTGATTCCGCGTGGAATCTATGAGCTCTCGGGCTTCCACCAGGCGGCCGGAGGACGCTGTGACGGACACGTGATGGTCAAGATCGATGGATCTCCGCTCTCGAGTCCGCTCGGCATCGTTTCGGTGGCGGGCACCTTCGTGACCGGGCTCGCACTGTTTGGAGCGGCGTTCGGGAGGAAAACCTGATGAGAGGCAAGCCAGTTCTCGGGACGATCTCCGGTCTCTTCTTCGGATTCTTCGTCGCCTTGCTGCTTCAGCAGTTCGCCATCGCGCCCCTCACGACGACGACCTTGATCGGGCTGCCGATCGCAGGCATCGTGCTCGGCATTCTCCTTGCCGCGTGGGCACCGTTCGGGCGGCGACGCTGAGCCAGGAGAACACGGGCGTCCGGGGTCATCGGATCGAAGCGTTGGTGAGCACCGTCTCACCCGTCTCTTTCACGGATGCCCGCAGGATGACACGATCCTCGTGTCGCCACAGGGATGTCAAGATGGTCTGACCGGGGATCACCGGTTTGGAGAAACGGGCGCGATAGGTGCGGACCTTCGAGACATCGCCATCGAACATGCCATCGACCGCCGCCTTGCACACGATCCCATAGGTGCACAGCCCGTGCAGGATCGGTCGGGAGAATCCCGCCATGGCGGCAACGGCCGGGTCCGCATGCAGCGGGTTCTTGTCTCCATTCAGCCTATAGAGCAGCGCCTGCTGTTCCAGCGTCGGCGACTCCACCACCAGATCTGGGTCCCGGTCCGGAGCGATGTCACCGGGGCGAGGACCCGGCGCACCGCCGAAGCCCCCTTCGCCACGAAAGTACAGCCCCCCTCTCGCGGTGTAGAGCGGTTCTCCGCTCGCGTCCCTCCCCACGACTTCGATGACCACCAGCGCGCCTTTGCCTCTGTCCCAGATTTCGGCGATCCGCCCCGACTGCGTGACGGTCGCCGATGTGGGCAACGCTCGGTGTACGACCACTTCCTGATCACCGTGGACGAGCAGAATCGGGTTGAACGTCAGCCCCTCCACCGCGCCGATGCCAAGCATCGAGGACATGACGGGGATCGTGGCGAACGAGGGCAGCACCTTCAGATCGGCCTCGTAGACATATCGAAGCTCGTTCGGGTCGGTTGCCGGAACGCCGGCCCCGACGCCGATCTGATACAGGATCACCCTGTCCTCATCCCAGGACTCGGTCGTCTCGGGAAGCGGAGCGCCGAGGGCCCGATCAAGGTCAATCGGCATCGTCTTCCCCCTGCAGCGACCGCAGCAGCAACGCGATCTCGTCCGAGATCTGCCCGAGAATCTCGAATCCGTCGGTGTCACGAATCTCGTCGAGGTGGGCGGCGATCTCCTCGACACTCGGGACGACACCCGCACCCGCAAACCACCCCTTCGTCGCTCCGATGAAGAACCGCGCGTAACGGCCCCCGCCGGCCGAGAAGATCTCGTGGGTGAACGCACACTCCTCCGATGCCAGATAGACCACCATCGCCGCGACCTGTTCCGGGTCTATGAACTTGGCGAGCTCCCCGAGCAGGTCTTCGGTCATCCGTGTTCTCGCCAGCGGGGCGATCACATTCGACTTGATGTTGTACTTGGCTCCCTCGATCGCCAGGACGTTCGAAAGTCCGACGAGGCCCATCTTGGCGGAGCCGTAGTTCGACTGGCCGAAGTTTCCGAGAATACCGGCGTTCGACGAGGTGAAGACGAGCCGTCCATAGCCGTGCTCTCTCATCACCCTGAATGCAGGCTGGGTGACGTAGAAGGCCCCTTCGAGGTGCACGGCCAGGACCGCCTTCAGGTCGGGCGTTTCCAGCTTTGCGAAGCTCTTGTCCCTGAGAATGCCCGCATTGTTGATGACGATGTCGACGGTTCCGTACTCGTCGAGAGCCGTCTGGACGATTGCGGCTCCTCCGTCGGGGGTTGCCACAGAGTCGTAGTTCGCGACAGCCTCGCCGCCGGCCGCCTCGATCTCTTTGACGACACCGTCGGCCGGCGCAGCCGCGCCTCCGACGCCGTCCACGGCTCCGCCGAGGTCGTTGACGACCACGCGGGCACCACGACGGGCAAGTTCGAGAGCGTAGGTTCTGCCAAGCCCCCCTCCGGCACCGGTGACGATGGCCACCCGCCGATCGAAGACGATATCCGACATGGTCTCCTCCTCGTGGTCGTTCTCCTCAACAGTACGAACGGAGGTGCGAGCCGTCAAAGCTCGATGATCACGCCCTCGTTCGGGCGCAGTTCGTGCTGCACGTCCCGCCCGTCCCGATCGAGGCCGGTGGAGAGCAGCACCGCGCCTTCCACGTTCACCGTGCGCGGTTCGGCGTCGAAGTTCAGAGCGACGACGAACCGGTCCTGGCCCAGCGAGCGCTCGTACACGAAGCACCCAGACGGAGCGTCGAACGATCGATACGCCCCGATCTGGAGCGCCGGCGTTTGCCTGCGAAGCCCGAGCAGCTCCTGGTAGAGCCGAAGGATCGAAGTGGCATCTTGCGCCGTAACGCAGCGCAGCCGGCTTCCCTCCGCCACGGGAAGCCACGGAACGCCGTCGGTGAAGCCTGCGTGCAGACTCGTGTCCCATTCCATCGGTGTTCTGCACCCGTCCCGCCCCATCCCGGGCATACGCCTCCCCCACGGGTCCCGCTGCAGCTCCGGAGGGATGTCGACCTGCTCCATGCCGAGCTCGTCGCCGTAGTAGAGCGTCGGCGTTCCTCGCAGTGTGAGCAACAGCATCGCGGCCACCCTGGTCCGCTCGGATCCGATCCGAGTGGCGAGACGTACCGTATCGTGATTCCCGAGGACGTAGTTGGGCCAACCTCCCCGGGGGACGGAGCCGTCGCACGCGTCGACCAGGCGGCGTATGACGCCGGCGTTCCACGGCGCGTGCAGCAGCGTGAAGTTGAACGGCATGTGCAGCTCGTCGAGATGCCGACCGTAGTACGAGGCCCAGCGCCCCCAATCCGGTTCGTGAATCTCCCCGATGGAGAATCTCGGAGGATCGTAGGAATCCAGGACGGAGCGAATCTTCTTGAACTCCGCGTGCAGGTCCTCGTGAGCCCTGCTTCGCAGCGGCTCTTCGGTCGGCGGTTCGGGATCGTCGCGAAGCTCCGGGTCCTTCATGATGAAGTCGACGACATCCATCCGAAAACCGTCGACACCACGATCGAGCCAGAACCGAAGCGTGTCGAGCATCGCCGCCTCGACTGCAGGGGTGCGCCAGTTGAGATCCGGTTGCTCCGCCAGAAACGAGTGCAGGTAATACTGCTGCGTGTTCTCGTCCCACTCCCACGCCGGACCGCCGAAGACGCTCTGCCAGTTGTTGGGCAGCGATCCGTCGGGTTTCGGATCGGCCCAGACATACCAGTTGCGCTTCGGGTCATCTCGCGAAGACCGTGACGCCTCGAACCAGGGATGCCGATCCGATGTGTGATTCGGCACCCAGTCGATGATCACCTTCAGTCCCCGCTCGTGCGCCTCGGCGAGAAGCCCGTCGAATTCGTCGAGCGTTCCGAAGATCGGATCGACGTCGCAGTAGTCGGAGACGTCGTACCCGAAATCGGCCATCGGTGAGGGATAGAACGGCGACAACCAGAACGCATCGACACCAAGCGTGTCACTCACGTAGTCGAGGCGCCGCCGAATGCCTTCCAGGTCGCCGATCCCGTCCCCGTCGGAGTCCTGAAAGGACCGCGGGTAGATCTGATAGATGACACCCGTCTGCCACCAGGGCCGGCTCATCGTCGCCCCGTCATGCTGCGCGGCGGCCATCTCCGACACGGCCCTTCCGGTGGGGGCCGACGTGTGAGAACATCGAACGGTTCAGATTGTGAACGAACCGCCTGCTGTGCCGGTCTCGTCGGTCCAGGCGGGCGTAGACCGCCATCTTCACGACATCCGTCACGAAGGCGAAGAGGATCGCGTACCCCCAGATCAGACCGATCGCTCCCCACGAGATCGGGGTCACGAGGCCGAACCCGTAGGCGACGAGCACCGTGGCCGCCAGCTTCGTCGCGATCGCCGACCAGATGACGACCGGCGCGGGGTACGGCTTCTTCAGCCAGAAGCCCCTCGTCCGGGCCACGAAGAGCGCCAGGTGACCGGCGACTGCCATCTTGAGGAACACGAACGTCTGCACCTGACCCGTATCCAACTTCAACCACTTGAGTGCGAGCAGCAACATCAGGAAGCTCCCCGTCATCCCGACCATGCCCATGGCACTGGCGACGGAGATGACGCGGCGCATGTCCCACCTGACAGGATCGGGGGCAACGTCGGTGTGGTCGTAGGCGATCGTCATGATGGGAACGTCGTTGAAGAACGCGAGGAGAATGATCATGATCGCGGTGATCGGATAGAAATCGAACGCGATCATCGTCGCCACGACGAACACCATGATGCGAACCGTCTCGCTGATCCGATAGATCGCGTACGAGTTCATGCGCTCGAAGATACGCCTGGCCTCCTCGATCGCCTTGGCGATCACCGAAAGGCCCGGCGCCGTCAGAACGAGGGCGGCGGCGGCCCTTGCCGCCGCGGTGGCACCGGACACGGCGATACCCACCTCGGCTTGTTCGAGGGCCGGAGCGTCGTTCACCCCGTCGCCCGTCATGCCGACCAGATGTCCTCGTTGTTGGAGCGCCTTGACGATGCCGTACTTGTGCTCGGGGAAGACCTCTGCGAATCCATCCGCCTCCTCGATCGCCCGCGCCGTCTCCTCGCTGATGTGCTCGACACCGTCCTTGAGTAGTTCGTCCGCAACGAGGATGTTCTCTCCCAGTTGCAGCTCATGGGAGATCTCACGTGCGATGGAGAGGTTGTCACCTGTCACCATCTTCACGGCGACGCCCTCCTGCCTCACCTTCCGGATCGTGGCGGCCGAATCTTCACGCGGGGGGTCGGAGAGCGGAAGAAGGCCGAGGAACTCCCACGCGTCGCCGTCGGTGGTCTTCGCCACCCCCAGCGTCCGATATCCCTTGCCGGCCAGCTCGTCGATCTGCTGCTGTACCGCGCTCTGCACCTTCTCGTCGAGGTGGCAGAGGCCCAGGATCACCTGGGGCGCCCCCTTGGTCACCTTGAACGTCCGGCCGGACCCGTCCTCGATCGTCGCCTCCGTACGCTTGCCGATCGGATCGAAAGGCATGAATGCCTTCTGCGTGTACCCCTTCAAGACGTCTGGATCCTTCAGCCCACCGATGACCGCCATATCGATCGGGTCCTGGTTGTCCGTTTCCGAGGCCAGAGCACCGGCAAGGGCCAGCTCGGTTTCGTCGTGACCATCCGCAACGAGGGGGTCGCCCAGCGTCAGGATGTTCTGGGTCAGCGTGCCTGTCTTGTCGGAGCACAGGATGTCGATGCCGGCCATCTCCTCGAGCGACTGCAGCCGAGTGACGATGGCCTTCATCCTGGAGAGCGCCATCGCTCCGACGGCCATCGTCACCGACAGCACGGCGGGCATGGCGACCGGGATCGATGCCACCGTCAGGATCAACGCGAACTGGACGAGTTGGATGACATCCGATCCCCGGAACAGCTGCACCACGAGCAGCACCGCGACGAGTGCAATGCTGACATAGATGAGGAAATCGCCGATCTGGAGCACGGCCTTCTGGAAGTGTGAGACGGCCCCGGCTTCTTCGACGAGCGCCGCGGTCTTGCCAAAGTAGGTTCCACTCCCCGTTGCGACCACCAGGGCGATCATCTCCCCTTGCTTCGCAACAGAGCCGGAGTAGGCGACGTCACCGGGTTTCTTCGTGACGGGAAGGGACTCGCCGGTCAGGGCCGACTGGTCGACGCTCAGGTACTGCCCATCGAGCAGCTTCACATCCGCGGGGATGATGTCTCCCAGTCTGAGCCGCACGATGTCGCCTGGCACGAGCGCTTCGGCACGAACCTGACCCCATGTCCCGTCTCGTTTGACCTGTGCCTGAAGAGCGAGCTCCTGTTTCAGGGCCGCGACTGCATCTTCGGCCTTGTGCTGCTGCCAGAATCCCACGACCGCGTTGAAGAGCAGCAAGATGACGATGATCACGAAATCGGTCAGATGCCGGACGAGAGCAGACAGAACTGCGGCGATCTCGATCATCCACGGAATCGGCCCCCAGAAGTATGACAAGAACTGGAGGAGCGGACTGACCTTCTTCTCCTGTAGAGCGTTCGGTCCATATTCCTCGAGACGCCGACGGGCTTCGGATGAGGTGAGACCGTCGGGGCTGGTCGACAGGGCCTGAAACAGCGCGTCGGACTGCTCCTTCTCCGCATCGTTGATACTCAGCGCCACACGGACCACCACCTTGCTGCTTGCGTCACCGCTTCTTGCGTCAACAGAATACGACGTGCGCTGCGCGAAGCGCAGCGATCTCCTCACTCCGAAAGCCGAACGATTCCAGGACCTCCTCCGTGTCCTGACCCGGTTTCGAGACCGGCCCGGGCGTATCGACGGGAGTGCGACCGAACCGCGGTGCAGGAGCCGGCTGCACGATGCCCTCCACTTCCACGAACGTGCGCCTCGCACGGTTGTGCGGGTGCGCCGGCGCCTCTTCGAGTGAAAGCACCGGTGCCACACACGCGTCTGCGGTATCGAAGATGGCGGTCCATTCCGCTCGCGTTCTCGTAGCGAAGGTTCGCCGGAAGAGCTCCCTCATCCGAGGCCACTGTGACCGGTCGTACTGATTCGGAACGGCGTCGGTATCGAGACCGAGCCGGTCGAGCAGCTCGGTGAAGAACTTCGGCTCCAACGCTCCGACAGCCATGTAGTTGCCGTCCGACGTCTCGTACACACCGTAGAACGGCGCGCCGCCGTCGAGCAGATTGTCGCCACGCCGCCGCGACCACAAACCGGCCGACAGCATGCTGTGGACAAACGTCGTCAGGAGCGCCGAGCCGTCGACCATTGCCGCATCGACCACTTGGCCTCGACCGCTCCGGGCCGCTTCGAGAAGGCCTGCGAGCATGCCGACGGCCAGCAGCATCCCCCCGCCGCCGAAGTCCCCGAGCAGATTGAGTGGCACGACGGGAGGTCCGCCGGCAAGTCCGATCGGATACAGAGCGCCGGACAGCGCGATGTAGTCGATGTCGTGGCCGGCGACCGATGCCAACGGCCCCTCCTGGCCGAAGCCGGTCATGCGCCCGTAGACGAGCCGCGGGTTCCGGTCGAGGCAGGCATCCGGTCCGATTCCGAGACGTTCGGCGACACCCGGACGAAAGCCTTCGATCAGACCATCGGCCCGCTCGACGAGCCTGAGGACGACACCTGCGGCTTCGGGATGCTTGAGGTCGACGGCGATCGAGGCTCGCCCCCGGTGCAGAAGCTCCGGATACGGCTGAGGGTCGGGTCTCTCGACACGTACGACGTTCGCTCCCAGATCGGAGAGCATCATGCCGCAGAAAGGACCCGGTCCGATCGAGCCGATCTCGACGATCGTCACACCGTTGAGCGGGCCCATCAGCGCGGGCCGAGTCTGGCTGCCGCGTCGAGGCGGATCACTTCCCCGTTGAGCAGAGGATTCTCGGCGATGGCAACGACCAACCCACCGAGGTCCTCCGGGGTGCCCAGCCGCTTGGGAAACACGTGGAGCTTCGTGAGCGCGCTCCTGATCTGCTCGTTCATCCCACCCAGCATCGGGGTGTCCATGATGCCCGGAGCGATCGTCATGACCCTGATGCCCAGCGAGGCGAGATCACGGGCGAGTGGCAACGTGAGCGACACGATGCCACCTTTCGAAGCCGAGTATGCGGCCTGACCGACCTGGCCTTCGAATGCGGCGATCGAGGAGACGTTGACGATCAGTCCTCGTTCACCCTCCTCGTTCGGCCGATTGTGACTCATCGCCGACGCGGCTCGGCGGGTGACGTCGAAGAGCCCGATCAGGTTGACGTCGATCACCGCCCGAAACCGGTCCAGAGGGAACACGGACCCGTCGCGTGCCACGACACGGTGCCCGGCGACGATCCCGGCGGCGTTGACACAGATGTCTACGCGTTCGAACGCCTGGATGACGGCCTCGATCGCGGCCTCGACAGACTCCGTGTCGGTGACGTCGACGGGAATGAACACCGCGTCCGATCCAAGGTCGTGCGCGACCTCGGCTCCTTTCGAAGCGGGCAGGTCCAAGATCGCGACTCGCGCCCCCCTTTCGAGCAACTTCCTCGCCGCCCCGGCGCCGAGCCCACCGGCGCCACCGGTGACCAACGCAACCGCTCCTTCGATCTGCATCTCAACCACCTCCTGTCGCTGCTTGTACCTCACGCAAATACGCGACCACACGATCGATCTGGTCGTCGGTGAGCGACGATCCGAACGACGGCATCCGACCCAGTCCGTGCTCGATGGTGAACCGATAGAAGTCATCGGTCATGTTCGCCGCGTCCGAGCCGGGTCCGAGCGCTGGTCCGAACCGCCCACCGAGCTCGTCGCCGTGGCACGAGGCACAGAGCATCCCATACACCTGGCGGCCGGTCGCATCCGGCGGCAGACGGCTACCGGAGCATGCGCTCACCACGGACATGAACACGATCAACGCGACAAATCTCTGCACAATGTGCGAGCCTACATTGGGAACCCGACCGAGGCGCAATATCGTCTCATCATCGAAAGGAGTGCCCCATGCGCCGTATCCTCATCGGAGCAGTCGCAGCATCGCTGCTCCTGGCCGCGTGCACGCCGGACGTCACGATCACGAATGCCTCGGCCGGTACGCCTCAGGGAATCAACGTCACCGGTCAAGGCAAAGTGAGCGGAACACCGGACACACTCACGATCGACCTGGGAGTGAGCGTGCGCGGCGACTCCGTCACCGAAGCCGTCCAGGAGGCGGCCACTCTGGCCGACCGACTCATCGCCGCGCTCGAGAAGGGCGGCGTCGCCGAGAAGGACATCCAGACCGTCAACTACTCGATCTCCCCCGAATACGACTACCGAAACGACACCCGCAAGCTGCTCGGCTACAGGGTCACGAACACCATCTCGGCCAAGATCCGGGACATCGCGGCCGCCGGCACCGTCATCGATGCCGCCACCGCCGCGGGTGGGGACGCCGTGCAGGTCTCCGGGGTACGGTTCTCACTCGAGGACAACGGATCCCTGCTCGAAGCGGCCAGGAAGCGAGCCTGGGAAGATGCGCGAGCCAAGGCAGAGCAACTCGCGGCGCTGTCCGGGGTGACGCTGGGATCTCCGACGTCGATCAGCGAAACGTTGACGACGCCGCCCGCCCCGGTGTTCCGGGCTTCAAGTGACCTCGAAGCAGCGTCGACACCGATCCAGCCCGGCTCGCAGACGGTCACGGTGACGTTGAGCGTCGAGTTCTCGATCTCGGGTTGAGTTCGACTTCAACCGAAGACGGCTGTGCCGGCGACCGTGAGCAATGACACGACGACACCGGCGATCAGTACCCCGACAGCGATGAGTACGGTCGCTTTGCGACGATCCACACCGAACACGAACGCGGCCAGCGCACCGCTCCACGCCCCCGTGATCGGCAAAGGGATGGCGACGAAGGTGATCAAGGCGAGTTCGCGCAGGCGGTCGAAGCGCGCCGTGTGACGCCGCCGCGTGTGGGCGAAGAGACGGTCGAGGATCCGGTGCAGCCAGCCCCAATGGTCCTCCGCCCATTCGGTCACAGGCC
Source organism: Actinomycetota bacterium (assembly GCA_013152275.1). Lineage (NCBI taxonomy): Bacteria > Bacillati > Actinomycetota > Actinomycetota bacterium. Next base: position 60,486 of record JAADGS010000028.1, read on the forward strand.
CAAGGAGGACCAGGATGAACGGAACGGGAAGGATGTTGCCGATCACCGACCAGACAAACGCCTGAGCGACCGGCATGTCGAACGCCCGCACGGCGAACGGGATCGAGAAGCGAAGCTCGGAAACCGGCAGCGCCGCCAGGAGAAGCACCGCCAGCGGCTCGGGGAAATGACGAACGAGCGACTCGAGTGCTTGCTGCATGGATGCAGTATTGCGCCCTGTCGGCCTTTTGACACGTTCGCGCTGGGATTACTACGATCTGACTGTCGGGTGTCACCCGCACCCGGCACCCCAACAAGCGCATTGGGCTGCGAGCATGGACTCCCTGGCGCCTGCTCGATACAACGGCCCATTGTGGCTCTTCGCAAGGAGAGCAACGAGGCTCCGGCTCTACCCCCTTGCCGGAGCCTCGCCCTATCCGGACCCTGTTCGGATCCAAGGCGAATCAGACCGAGAAGCGGACCACGATGACGTCACCCTCGCGCATCACGTAGTCTTTTCCCTCGACGCGTATGACACCGGCATGCTTGGCGGCGTCCCATCCACCTGCAGCAACGACGTCGGTGATCGAAGCAATCTCCGCTCGGATGAATCCGCGCTCGAGATCAGAGTGGATCTTGCCCGCGGCTTCCGGTGCTCTTGCTCCCGCTCGCACGGTCCAGGCATGCGACTCCTTGGGCCCGACCGTGTAGAAGGTCAGCAGGCCGAGCGCGCCGTAGGCGGCGCGCACCATCTCCGCAAGGGCGCCCTCACCCATTCCGAGACCCTCGAAGATCTCCCTCCGATCCTCCGGGTCCATCCGGGCCGCCTCGGCTTCGATCCGTACGGAAAGGGCGACGACCGTGTCACCCTCTGGTACCAGCGCCGATACGCCTCGGACGAGAGCCTCGGAATCAGGTTCCTCCTCACCGACGTTCACGACCCACACCGCCGGGCGCAGCGTCAACGGCGCAAGATCTCTGAACGCTTCGCGGTGGGCATCGGACCATTCTCCGGCGCGCAGTGGCCTCCCCTCTCCGAGGAACTCCGCCGCCTCGGCGATCGCCGCGGCGGCACGCTTCTTGGTGGCGTCTGCAGAAGCTTCCTTGGCGATACGGGGTCGGCGCCGTTCGAACACGTCTGCGTCGGCCATCGTCAGCTCGAGCAGGAGATCCTCGGCCTGCGCAACGGCGTCGGTACCGGATTCATCGGACGGTACGCCCTCGTCGTCGAAGGCCCGCAACACCATGATGAGCCCCTCCATCTCCCGCAGCCTTCCGAGGAACTGCGATCCGAGACCGCTGCCGTGCGCTCCCATGGCCGGAAGATCGAGAAGTTCGAGCACGGCGTGCACGATCTTCTTCGAATGCTCGATCTCGGCCGCCGCCTCCAGGGCCGGGTCGGGGATCGAGGCGACCCCGATGTTTGGAGACACCGTCGAGAACGGGTGGGGCGCGGTCGGTGTATCGAGTCCCGTGAGCGCGTTGAACAGCTCCGTCTTGCCGACGTTCGGAAATCCTACGATGCCGAGGCGTGCCATGTCCGTGCACTGTAGCTTTGATCCCGACATGGCGAACCGCACGACTACGGTGGATCCAAGGAGGTGTGATGAGAGTCTCGGTGATCGGAGCAGGCTCCTGGGGAACGACCGTCGCGGCCCTTACCGCCCGTGAACATCCGACGTACCTCTGGGCCCGGCGTCCTGAGCTTGCGGAGGCGATCGCCGCGACGGGAGAGAACCCGGACTACTTTCCGGGATACCGGCTTCCGTACGGCCTTCACGCCACCAGCGATCTCTTCGAAGCCATCGACGGCGCCGACGTGATCGTCATGGCCGTCCCCTCACACGGATACCGATCCGTCCTCGAGACCATGGCGGCACGGATCCCTGCGGAAACGCCACTTCTCAGCCTGGCCAAAGGGATCGAGCAGGGCAGCCTGCTGCGCATGACGGAAGTGACCGACCAAGTGCTCCAAGACCACGATCCGACACACGTCGGTGTGCTCACCGGCCCGAATCTGGCCGCCGAGGTGATGGATGGGCAGCCGGCGGCGACGGTGATCGCCATGAAGGACGAAGTGCTTGCCCGGCGGCTGCAAAGTCTGTTCATGGGTCCCACGTTTCGCGTCTACACGAACGATGACGTGGTCGGCTGTGAGACCGCAGGTGCTCTCAAGAACGTGATGGCCATCGCTGCCGGCATGTCCGAAGGCCTCGGGTTCGGCGACAACAGCATGGCGACACTGGTGACGCGAGCCCTCGCCGAGCTGACCCGACTCGGTTCGGCCATGGGAGGACGGCCGAGGACCTTCGCAGGGTTGGCCGGCATGGGCGACCTGATTGCCACGTGTGTTTCCGCCAAGAGTCGAAATCATCGGGTCGGCGTGCTGCTCGGTCGGGGACGCAAGATCGACGACATCATCGCCGAGATGAACATGGTCGCCGAAGGGGTCAAGACCACGAGGGCCGTGCTGGACCTTGCGAGCCGGCATGGGGTCGAGATGCCGATCGCCACCCAGGTGGGACAGGTGCTCTACGAGGGAGAGAGCCCGCGAGAGGCGGTGCTCAACCTGATGACACGAGCGGCGAAGGCCGAAACCTGACTTCCTGTCCTGACTTCCTGTCACTATGAGCGTCGCATACCGACGCCGGCATTGACAGGAAAGGGAGGGTTCTGTTTCTCGTCAATGGAAGCGTCACCTACGAGGGCACGCTGCACGCGACCGGATCATCGGGCTTTTCCGACCACGATCGATACCAGGCGCACATCGAACGCATCCTCCGCCGTGTGATCGTCCGACTTCGTGACATCCAGGTGAGCGCCCTGCGCCGGAGATCCCTGTGCGAGGATCTCGAAGTGTCCCTTCAGTGCCTCGGGCGTCACATGGCTCAACGCGCCGATCTCGATACGGATGCGCTCGACGTGTGCCGCGGCATTCGCCAGCGCAACCTTTTCCACCTCGGACACGAGGTCGCCGACGAGTTTGGCCTCATGCATCTTCCAGTTCCTTCACCAGCTCCACCACTGCGGTCGCGACGGCCGGCGACATCGCCGTCCCATGTTCGATCTGACCTGCTTCGATGCCGTAGACCACCAAGGAACGAGGTAGTCGACCCATCGTCCTCGCCAGTTCGATGACTGCCGCCGGCCCGAACGCATGTGTCGACGAGAATGCCCCCACCGGCAGGCGATCCGCCATCGCATCGAACCTGTGCACCGTCCCCGGAGGCGCCCCCGATCGCATCGCGTCGACGATGACGACGTCGTCGTCGGCGTCCCACAGCTCGAGCATGTCGAACGACCCAGTGACGCGTCGTTCCACGGACCACGCCGCGACCTTGGTCGCGACCTCCCACCCTGCGGCATCGTCGCCGCGGTCCGGGTTGCCGATCCCGATCAGCCTGCGCGCCATGTGTCGCCGACCCTTTCCACCGTGAGATCGAGGAAGTGCGTTGCGCAGGAGATGCATGGGTCGTAGTTCCTGATGGCTTGTTCCAACTGCCACTGCAGGGTGTCATCGTCCAGATGGGTCCGTCCTGGCACGAACTTACGTAGATCTTCCTCGATCGATGCCTGATTCTGCGACGTTGGCGGCACGATCTGCGCGTCGGCGATCAGGCCTTCTGCATCGATTTCATACCGGTGGTACAGCAGCCCGCGAGGTGCCTCGCTCGCTCCATGTCCGATCGCGGAGCGCGGTTCGACCGTGACGAACGGCTTCTGGGGCGGTTCGTAGGCGTCGATGATCCTCAGAGCTTCCTCGCATGCATGAACGATCTCCACCGCCCGAACGATGATGCTCTTGAACGGGTTCGATACGCCGGGAGTGATGCCTGCGGCGGCTGCGGCCTCCTTCGCCCGCGGTGCGAGTTGTTCACCGTTGAGTGCGAACCTGGCCATCGGTCCGACGAGGTACCTGCCCCGATCCTTGATCCTCGCGTGCAGAGCGTTGGACCATTCGACGTGTGACTCCTCGAAGTGGTCGCGCCACTCTGCCACGTCGATGTCGAGGCCCCGATTGGAGATGATGCGTCCATCGGTGATGGCGTACTCGTCGGGGTGGTGGAGCGCCACGAACTCGTAGTCCATGTCGAAATCGGGGAACTCGAACCCGGCTACCAGCGAGACGGTTTCCTCTGCCGTTTCTGCCGCCCACCGAAGCTCGTCGACGAGGTTGTGCAGCTCTCGCTTCGTTGGCGCCCTGTAGAAGCCGCCGACCCTCACATTGATGGGATGGATCTCTCTGCCGCCGACGGCGGTCATGATGTCGTTGCCGAGCTTCTTGAGCCGGAGGGCGTTCGTGACCACGTCGGGAAGGTCGGCCGCCATCTCGATCGCACTCGGGTACCCGAGGAAATCGGGAGTGTGGAGCATGTAGACGTGCAGGGAATGACTCTCGATCCACTCGCCGAAGTACAGGAGCTTCCTGAGATTCCTGATCTGGCCCCCGACGGAGACACCGGCTGCATGCTCCATGGCATTCACCGAACTGGTTTGGTATGCGACAGGGCAGATGCCGCAGATACGAGCCGTGATGTCCGGTGCCTCTCGGAAGTGTCTGCCACGAAGCACCGCTTCGTAGAAGCGGGGCGGCTCGAAGATGTTGAACTGGACGTCCTTCACCTGGTCCCCGTCGATCTTGAGGTACATCGCTCCTTCGCCCTCGACTCTGGCGAGGTAGTCGACGGCGATCTCACGAGACTCACCGGGCGTAGGCATCGCTCGCCTCCTTGAACTCTCGCGAGTACGCGTTGAATGTCCGCAGCGCCCGCACGAGCTGCGTATCGTCCACCCCGATCGCGTGCCACACCTCTCGAAGCGACTCGATGTTCGGTGATTCGCTCGGCCCGAAACACCCGTAGCAGCCACGGTTGAACGCGGGGCACAGGGCACCGCACCCCGACTGGGTGACGGGTCCCATGCACGGTGTGCCGTGTGCAACCATGACACACGGTGTGCCGCGCAGCTTGCATTCGACACAGACCGCGTAGGTGGGGATCGTCGGCCGCCGGCCGGTCAGAAACGCGTCGATGACGTCGATGAGTTGCCGCTTCGAGATGGGACAGCCCCGGAGTTCCATGTCGACATCGACATGCTCGGCGATCGGCGTCGAGGTGGCGAGAGAGCTGATGTACTCCGGGTGGGCGTACACGATCGAGATGAACTCGTCGACATCTGCCCAGTTCTTCAGGGCCTGTATCCCTCCGGCGGTTGCACAGGCACCGATCGTGAGGAGCGTCTCGGACATCGCTCTGATCTCGCGAATCCGCTCGGCGTCATGACTCGTCGTGATCGACCCCTCGACGATCGACAGGTCGTACGGGCCCTCTGTCGCCGCTCTCGTCGCCTCCGGGAAGTAGGCGATGTGCACGGCTCCCGCGATCGTGAGGAACTCGTCCTCGCAGTCGAGCAGCGTCAGCTGGCATCCGTCACACGACGCGAATTTCCACACGGCGACACTCGGCCGATCTTCGGCGGCACGAGTCATAGCTCCTCCATTCCGAGTCGTTCGGCAACGCTCGCATAGGGGACGACGGGCCCGTCCTTGCATATGAAGGACGAGCCGAACTGGCAATGGCCGCAGAAGCCGATCGCGCACTTCATGTTGCGCTCGAGGCTCACATAGATATCACCCGCGGCCACTCCGCGAGCCATGAGGTCCCGAGCGACGATTCGCATCATGATCTCCGGACCGCACACGATCGCGATCGTGAAGCAGGGATCGAACGAGAGACGATCGATGAGTGGTGTGACAACACCGACATCGCCCCTCCAGCCCGCCATCGCGTGGTCGACCGTGATCTGGATGTTGGTGTCGAACCGTGCTTTCCAGTCGTGCAGCTCGCCGCGGTACAGAAGGTCCGCCGGTGTGCGCGATCCGTAGGCAACGGACACGAAGCCGTAGGCATCGCGGTGGCCGAGGAGGTGATAGATCGCCGGTCTCACGGGGGCCAATCCGAGTCCGCCGGCGATGACCACCACGTCGTGGTCGATCGCCCTCGTCAGCGGCCACGCACTTCCGTACGGTCCACGGATACCGACCTCGTCCCCCGGCCGGAGCCTGACGATCGCGTTCGTAACGGCCCCGACCGCCCGTACGGTATGCACGAGCGACCCGGGCGCTCCGGCATCTCCCGCGATGGAGATGGGCACTTCGCCCACACCATGGATGTAGATCATCGCGAATTGTCCCGGCCTGAACGTGATGGGAGGCCCTCCGTCGCTCGGGACCAGATCGAGCGTCACCGTGCCGGCAAACTCGATCACTCGTTCAGACACCCGAAACGATCTGGGGAGCATGGGCTCGGTGACGGTCACGGGATCGGGAAGCCTCGTCGTCGCCACGTCATTCTTGCCCGTAGAGATCGAGGAGCTGGAGACGGGCGTTTTGCAGCCTCGTCGCCGACTCCCTTGCCACCACGCGCCACAGGGCGGCATCCAGTCGAGGATTGTGTTTGCAGGCTTCGAGCACGGTCCGCGCATCGAACGCCGCCAGCTTCGAATCCGTGAGCGCCTGTGCGGTCCACTGCCATCTGTATGGAGGCAGACGCCAGCTCAGTCCGAGGAGGCAACCCTCCCCCAGGGTCTGGATCGTGATCGGTGGACGAGACGGACCGGCGATCCGAAGTGAGATCTTCCCCTCGATGACCAGGTAGAAACGATCTGCCGGCGTGTTCACTCTGAAGATGATCTCATTCTCCCGCACGGCCGTTTCCTGAGCGATGGACTCCAGAAATGCGAACGATTGATCGTCCATCTCTGCGAACAGCGGACTCCTCTCACGCCATCGTCCGAGTTTCACACGGTCACCTCCGAATCGTTGCGAAGAAGGTCGATCTCTGCGGTGATGTCGATTCCGACCGGACACCACGTGATGCACCTGCCACAACCCACACAGCCGGACGTACCGAACTGGTCGTACCAGTAGGCAAGCTTGTGGGTCATCCACTGACGGTAACGGGACCTCGAAGAAGATCGGACCGCATGCCCGTGAAGGCTCGAGAAGTCGAGACCGAAGCACGAATCCCATGTTCGCCGGCGCGAAGCCGTTCCTTTCAGGTCGGTCGAATCCTCGACGGTGGAGCAGAAACAGGTTGGACACACGAGCGTGCAGTTCGTGCAGCTCAGGCAGCGTCGGGCAATCGATTCCCACATCGGATGTTCGAGGCCGTTTGTCAAGAGCTCGTACACCTCCTGGTTGGGCATCGTCCTGCCCATGTGCGCTTCCGTAACGCCGACGATCGCCTCGACGCGGTCCAGATCCACTTTCGTGGCGGCCCTTCCCTCGAGAGCGTCGAGGATCTCGGACCCCGCATCGGATCCCGACTCGATGATGAACTCATGGCGGTCGGGTTCGAGCACTTCGGTGACGACGAGGTCGTAGCCACGCTCGCACCGAGGTCCGGTACCCATCGAGGCGCAGAAGCAGGTGGCTCCGGCGACTGCACAGTTCACGGCGACGGTGAACGATCCGTTTCGAGCCGACGCGTAGTGCGGGTCACGGAACGCCGATCCGAGAAGGACCTTGTCCTGTATGGCGACCGCCGCGAGTTCACACGCCCGCACACCGATGAACGCGTAGCGGGAATCCGCAGGTGGCTCGGGATGGAACTCGAGGCCGGCCTCCGCGTGTTCGGCCGTGAGCAGCGTCTGCCGCGGAGGAAACAGGAAGCTCTTGAGTGTTCGTGGACCGACGGCGTGGCCGAAGTAGGCATCGTCGTCTCGCCGCACGAGCCGGTATGTCCCCGCATCTTGTTGATCCGTCCAGCCGATCGGGAGGTCGCCGGCCCCATCGAGCTTGTCGTATACGATCGTTCGCTCATGGATCGTTGGACCGATGACCGTGTAGCCGCGGTCTTGCAGGAGCGAGATCAGCGAGTCGAATCGGTCGGCGCCTACGACTTTGGGAGACATCTGCGCCCCCTCCCGGACCCGGGCCCGGCTTGTCGAAAGGCGATCTTCGCATCGACATCGCATCTCGATCTCGGGCTCAGGTGTCGCATCTGTTCCAAACCTCGCTGCAGTCTAAGCCGGCACCCATATGATGCGAATGCCCCGGATTCGGCCGCATCCGGACGACTTGGGCGGACATCGGGATCAGCGGTGGGCCGCCACGCGCAGCGCCCGGTACAGCAACTGCTGGTCGCCCAACCGCCGGCGCAACTCCCGTTCCAGACCGCCGATGGGATACAGGTTCTGGGGAGCCCGTGGATCCTTGTGGGCGGCCGAGGCGAATCGTGGAAGGGTCACCGATACGCGATCCGCCAGTCGGCGGGCGGAGACGATGTCCCGATCGGCGCTCACCTCACAGCGGACGATCCCACCGAGCGGAGCATCACCGCCGCCCGGCAGACGCGTGTACCAGGAGTATCTACTCCACGATGTCGTGGTCAGGAACAGCGGTGTCCGCTGCCCGGGCAGGAGCCGGGTCAGTACCGTCTGCAGCGCCGCAGGAAGATACTGCACCCTGTGGGTTTTGACATACCCGACCCCTCCGGGCACGTGCTGACGCCCGGTGAGCGGACCGTCGGTGATGATCAGCTCGGCGGCGAGGAGGTGACTCGCCACCTCACGCTCCAGCTCGCCCATCCGCTGCTGAAGGCCCAGCCACAGTTCCTCCAGGGACGATCCGGCGGTCGCGCGCACGCCGTAGACCCCATGCTTCGTCGTGACGGCCTCCGCTCCGGGAGCCGACGTGAACAACCCCCGCCGCACCTCGGCGCCGACCAGCTTCGCCTCCGTGTCACAGCGAACGGCTCCCGCCGCGTAGGTGGCGCAGAGTCCCGACACGGGAACGCCATCTTCTTCCCCTACCCACACATGTGCATCGACCCGTCGCACACCGTCGACGAACAACACCGATCGGGCCGGTTCGGTGTCGGGTTCCAGCGGAACCCAATCTGCTGCAGGCACTTCGATATCGACGTCGGGGACGATTGTCGTCTCGGCCAGCTCCGATGCCACGGGTGTGCCGTATTCGGGCGCCCACGGTTCGACGGAGAGCCTCACGTGTCGATCCGTTCCACATGGGCTCCACCGGCGTCCTTGGTGACCAGGAAGCGGGTCGGCACCTGTTCGGCCAGGTCCTCGACGTGGCTGATCAGCCCGACCGTCCTGCCCGTGGCCCCGAGTTCGTGCACCACGCCGGCGACCACGTCCAAGGTCTCTTGATCGAGTGTCCCGAACCCCTCGTCGAGAAAGATGGATTCGAGCCGTGCGTTGCCGCTCAGGGACATCGCGGCGAGCTGCTCGGAGAGCGACAGTGCCAATGCGAGCGACACGAGGAACGTCTCGCCTCCCGAGAGGGTCTTCACGGAACGCCGCCCGTCGGCGTTGCGGTGGTCGATGACGGTGAATCCGCGGCCTTCGGCTTCGAGCGAGTAGGCACCCGAGGACAGCTCGTGGAGGAGTCGGTTCGCTCCGACCGTGAGGTCCGCGAGGGCTTCCTCCAACAACCAGGCTTCGAACCGGTTGGATCGAAGATGCTGTTCGAGTGCGCCTGCGACCGTGGCGATTCGCCGCTGTTCCTTCGCCTCGACGGCGAGCTTCGCCGCCTGGACGCGGTCGGCGCGCAGCCGGTCCAGACCGAGTTTGGCGGTGGCGATCGCATCGACACAGACGTCGCGAACGGGTCGACTGCCGACGGTGAGTCCGGCCTCCTCGACGGTGGCGACGAGGGTGCGGCGACGCTCGCCGAGCGCCTGTTCCGCGGCCGCGACCTTCTCGGCGGCTTCCTTCACGGTCCGGGATCGCAGATCTGTCGCATGCCGTGCCCAGGTGACCAGCTCGGTCCAGTCGGCGAGGAGGTCGTCCCGGCGAGGTGACGGCGGTCCGAGGGGAGCGACTCGATCCCGGACGGCGTCGAAGCGCCGGCGTGCCTCGTACACGACCTCGTCGAGACGCTTGATCTGCTCGTCGAGCGCTCCGAGACCCTTCATCGCCGCCTGTTCCGCCGCACGTGCGTCTCTCATCTCGTCTTGTGCAGCAATGACCCGTCCGCGGATGTCCGCGATCCCCCTCTCGTCCGGTCGGCCGGCGATTCGCTCGCGCAGTTCTTCTGCCTCCCGAGCAGCAGCGACTGCCTGTGTCGTGAGCTCTTCGAGCGTCGCAGTGAGGCTCGCATGGAGACGCTGCGCGCCGAGGTGTGCCTGCTCCGCGTCGTGCAGCGTGGCGAGCGCCACCTCCAGATCCGCCGGCGCCTCTCGGTCCGGGACCACCTCCACGGTCCTGTTGCAGACGGGGCAGGGTTCGCCCGCGCGCAAGGTCGTGACGAGTTCGTGCGCCGTGTGTGCCTGCCGGAGCGCCGCGGCCGATACCTTGGCATCGTTCAACGCGGTCCGTGCCGCCTCGAGCTTCGTGGCCGCTTCGGCCACGCCGGCACGCACCTCTGCGCTTCGAGCGCCGAGCCGGGTGAGGCGCCCTTCGGCGCGTGCGAAGGCCTGATGCGCTTCGGCGAGCTTCTCGAGGTCGGCAAGTTCGGGAAGCGTCTCGAGATGCTTCTCGGCCCGTCGGCGCCGCTCCTCGGCGGTCTTGAGAGTTTCTTCGGCCCTGCCGCGTTCTTGTTTGACGGCGACGGTCTTGGAGGCGAGTTGGTCGAGACCGCCGGGAACTTCGAGACCTTCGAGGAGGTCGAGTTCGGCCTGAGCCTCCTTCGCCTGCTGCGCCCATGTCCCCGCCTCGGTCTGCAGTGTGACGATCTCCCCGGTCGCCTCTTCGACGACCTTCAAGAGTGCTTCGAGGTCACGAACCCGTGCGACCGCGGCGGCCTCTGCTTCCTCGGTCGCGCCGGCGAGATCGGCGATCTGGGCTTCGAGCATGGCGGCCTTCTGCCGTGCTGCGATCTTCCTGTCTCGTGCGCGCTCTCGCACCCGCTCGTAGACGCCGAGGTCGAGGAGTTCACGGAGGAGCTTTTGACGGTCGGTCGGCTTGTCGTGAAGGAAAGCCGCGAATCTGCCTTGGGGAAGGACGACGCTCTTGACGAAATGGTCGTAGGAGAGACCGAGAAGTCGTTGAACGGCGTCGGTGACCTCGTCGGCACCCGAGGCGACCACGGTTCCGTCGTGTTCGAGTCGGGCTTCGGCCGTGGTCGCTCCCTTCTTGAGCCGGCGAACGACCCTGACCGCCGTGTAGCGCTCCTCACCGATCGTGAAGTCGAAGCGGATGCGTGCCTCGACCTTGCCGAGCGTGATGACCGGCTCGACGGTCCGCCGGTCCCCGTACCGTGGGACGGAGCCGTACAGGGCAAAGACGATGGCGTCGATGATGCTCGACTTGCCCGATCCGGTCGGCCCGGTGAGCGCGAACAGGTCCGCTCCGGTGAAATCGATCTCGGTGACCTCTCTGAACGCGGTGAAACCGATCAATTCGAGGCGTTCAGGTCGCATCGACGTCTCCAAGCATCTCGTCGAAGAGAGCGACGACGTCGTCATCGGAAGCATTGACCTGTTCGAGATACTCGATGAACAGCTCGCGAGGCGGGCGGCCGAGGCGTACGTCACGATCCGCCGTGTCGATGTCTCTCGGTGTGGCGAGCAGCACGTCGACGGCGTTGGGAAACAGCTCTCGGACGACGTCACCGAGCCCGGCCCGTGCGGCTTCGTGCACGACGATCTTGAGGTACGCGTCGGCGATCTCCGCCTCGCCGGCCCGAGCTCTGCCAACGTGCCGGCGAGTTGGATGAGCCGCCTTCCGGCAGTGACGGGAACCGGGCGGACCGTTGCGGGGAGTCCCGGTTCGGCGTCGACGATGAGCAGACCTTTCTCGTCGTCTCTCTCACCGAAGTCGAGCTGCATCGGTGATCCTGCGTACCACACGGGCGACGGTGCAGGGACCGATTGCATGCGATGCAGGTGTCCGAGTGCGACATAGGACAGGGCGCCGCCGAATGCCGTCGCGGGGATCGCATAGTCCTCGACCGTGAAAGCGATGCGCTCGCCGCCTCCCAGCCTCCCTTCGGCGATCATGAGGTGGGCGACGACGAGGTTGACTTCGTCGGACGTCATGCCTTCGGTGAGCCTGCCGAGGATCGCTTCCACCCGGCCCGCGTACTTGCCGCCGTGTTCGAACGGGTCGAGCGCCATGAGGTCGTCGGCGCCAACGATCCCCCGTTTGCCGACGAACGGCACGAGCGCGATCCGTGCCGTCTCCCCCGCGTCGGTCAGGATGCGCACCACTCCCCCTTCGTCGGGGCGTTGGAGCGTCGCCCCGACGGTGACCCGGCCCATTTCGAAGAGTGGAGCGACGGCCCGCCACCGTCTGGGATGGTCGTGATTGCCTGCGATGAGCACCACGGGGGCAACGTCGGAAAGATCGAGGAGCGCCTGGTAGACGATCCGCTCCGACTCGGCGCTCGGCGCGACCACGTCGAATGTGTCGCCGGCGACGAGGACCAGGTCGACGGCCTCACGGCGGGCCACGTCGGCGATCTCCGCGAGGACGGCCCGGTGCTCGTCGGCCCGGCTGCGTCCCCGGATGGAGCGCCCGACGTGCCAATCGGCGGTGTGCAAGATCTTCACGGGCCCGATGGTACCGGTGGGGGGTGACATGATCGGAGGTCTCTCGCGGAGGGACGGCCTCCTGCGACCTTCATGTTCGGTCGCTACGCTCCGGGGACATCATGACAGCACAGATCCCCCCGATCGGACGGCCCCACGACGAGATCCTCGACGAGATGCGCCGCCTGCACGACACAGACGCCGACTGGCACGAAGGGCACACGTGGAGCCTCGTCTACCACGCCGGTGACGAGCACACCGCGTTCCTGAAGGAGGCGTACGGCGTGTTCTTCAGTGAGAACGGCCTCAACCCGATCGCGTTCCCGGCGCTGCGAAAGTTCGAAGCCGACGTCGTCCGGATGACCGCGTCGATGCTCCATGGTGACGATCGGGTCGCAGGCACGATGACCTCCGGCGGCACCGAGAGCCTGCTGATGGCCGTCAAGACCTATCGGGATTGGGCACGGGCGACCAAGGAAATCGCGGAACCCGAGATGGTGCTGCCCGTCACCGCCCACGCGGCGTTCGACAAGGCCGCCCACTACTTCGGGGTGAAGCAGGTTCGGGTCCCGATGGGTGACGACCTGCGGGCCGACCCGGCGGCGATGGAGTCGGCGATCGGCCCGAACACGATCCTGATGGTCGGCTCGGCGCCGGACTACCCGCACGGTCAGGTCGACCCCATCGAAGATCTGGGGGCGATCGCTGCGGATCACGGTATCGGGTTCCATGTCGATGCCTGCCTCGGCGGGTTCCTCGTCCCGTGGGCGGAGCGGCTCGGCGTGCCTGTCGGCGTCTGGGATTTCCGAGTCCCCGGGGTGACATCGATGTCGGCCGACGTGCACAAGTACGGCTTCGCAGCGAAGGGGGCGTCGACAATCATGTACCGCACGCCGGAGCTGCGCCGCTTCCAGTTCCACGTCACCGCGGACTGGCCGGGCGGCATCTACGCGTCGCCGTCGATGGCGGGTACCCGGCCCGGTGGAGCGATCGCCGCGGCGTGGGCAGCGCTGCAGGCGATCGGCCAGGACGGCTACCTGCGGTTGACGAGCCAGATACTCGAGACGTCCCGCCGCCTCATCGACGGTGTCCGTGCCATTCGGGGGCTCGAGATTCTCGGCGACCCGCTGCTCAGCGTCTTCTCGTTCATCGGGACCGACGTCGACATCTTCGCCGTGGGCGATGCTCTCGAAGATCGGGGATGGCACGTCGATCGGCAGATCAAGCCGTCGGCGCTGCATTTCATGGTCACTCCGGCCCATGCCGGGATCGTCGACGCGTTCCTCGAGGATCTGGAGGCCTCGGTCGACGAGGTGCGGGCGAACCCCGAGTCGGCGACGAGTGGGCAGGCGGCCATGTACGGGATGATGGCCACACTGCCGGACTCCGACATGCTCGAGGAGATCGTCCTGCAGACCTTGGAAGGCCTCTACTCGATCTGAACCGACCCGTCGATCAGCCCGGGCGCAGCAGATACGCGAGGGCGATTCCGGCGTAGTTGCCGATCGCGTAGCCGACGACCCCGGTGGTGAGGCCCGAGACGAGGATCTGCCGGTTCTTCAACGCGGCGGCGACGGGCGGGACGAACGCCGGACCGAACACCGCGGCGGTGGAGGTGATGAGCACCGTGTCGGTGTCGATCCGAAAGAAGGTCGCCAACAGGTAGTGCAGCAGGATCGCGCCGATGAGGACGATGGCGACGAAGATGAACACCTGGCCGAACGCTCCGACGAGACGCCTGACGTTCGCGAGGGTGCCGACGGCGACGGCGAACACGAGGAGCAGGAACTCTCCGGTCTCGAACGTGCCGGGCAGGTTCCGGATCTTCGGAACGAAGGACGCCAGGATGCCGACGGTGGTGATGGCGAGGATGACCGCGGCGATCGGCAGGCCGGGAGCGAGCACATACACGATCCCGACGGCGACGCCGGAGGACAGGATGCTCAGCCCGAGGGCGGCGAGCACGTTGCGCGATCCGAAATCGGCTCGTTCACCGTCGTCGAAGTCGTCTCCGAGGCGCGAGTAATCGAACGCCGGCAGGAACTTGCCGAGGACCCGTTGGGCAATCGACAGCAGGAACAGCAGGTACACCCCGGAGAGGATCACGTCGGCGCCGTTGAGCAGCACGAACGTCTCGTTGGGGACGCCGAGGGCGATGCCGATGGCGCTCATGTTGGGGGTGCCGCCCGTGTAGACGCCGACGGTCATGCCGGCCATCTGCCAATCGTGCGGCCCGCGGAGGATCAACGTCGCGGTTGCCGCGGTGACGATGACCGCCACTGCGGCGAGGGTGAACGAGATGACGGCGGGTCTGGCTATCCGTAGCCATGCCCGGAAGTCGGTGGTGAACAACAGCAGCGGGATGGCGAGGATGACGGTCGCCTCGGTGAACGTCGTGGCGAGTTCGGTGTCCATGAAAACCAGGTTCCCGAGGACGATGCCGAAGAGGTAGCAGAGGACGATCGGACCGAGAAAGCGCAGCGCCTTGTACTTGCGCGCCCCCCATCGTGCCGCCACGGGGAAGCCGATGAACAACGCAGCCTGAATAGCCAAACCCACGATCGGACGCTAGTCGAGTTCGACCCGGCGATGTCGGCCGGAATCGGATTCTCGTTCTTGTGTGAGTTTGCCGCTCATGATGCGGCCGATTCACGCTCGAAGGGTCAGGTCAGGCCCTCGAAGGGATCCTCCGGCACGTCTCCCCCGCCGACCGGTGGGCCCGCCTCCGAAGCTCGGGTCGCCCAGGCGGGGAACGGGAACTCGAGGACGACCGGGATCGGCAGCTCGGGCTGGGCGACGATCATCGTGCCGGGCTTCATGATGGTGGCCCGCTGCCGCTGCACGATCGGGAGGAACCCGTATTCGTCGCGACCGGCCTCGGCCGAATCGAGGCGGCCGACCACGCGGATGGCGGAGTTCGCGATGATGCGTCGCTCCACCTCGCTTGCCGTCTGCTGGGCGCCGATCAGGATCACGCCGAGCGACCGTCCGCGTTCGGCGACGTCGAGGAGGATCTCCTTGATCGGGCTGAACCCTTCTCGCGGCGCGTACTTGTTCAGTTCGTCCAGAACGAGGAACAGCAACTCGTCGGACTGGCCCTGGCGTTCCTTGTCCTCGAACGCCCGGCGCACGGTGACGCCGACGACGAACCGCTTCGCCCGGTCGTTGAGGTTGTGAAGATCCACGACGGTCACCTGTCGCCGCAGCTCGATGCGGTGTCGCTCCGCGCTCGGCAGATCACCCCTGACGAGGTGCTCGACATGACGGACGGCTCCCTGGATGCGCCGAACGAATGCGTTGACGGTGCCGATGCCGATCGCAGGGCCTGCCCACTCGATACGCGTGTCCTCCTCCTGCACCTTTCGGGTGATGAGGTCTGCGAGGTCCCGGAAGGTCCGAACCGGCTCGCCTTCGATCGAGACGCCGCCGTCGTCCAGAACGGTCGCCTTGCGCAGGCGAGCCATCACGTTGTACACGACCATCGTGTAATGGGCGCGGTCGTCCTCGGCGTCGGCAAAGAGGAACGGCAGGAGATCCTGCGTGCAGAACTCGGCGATCGTCCAGAAGAACGGCGTGACACCTTCGTGGCGGGCCCGCACGTCGGGTGCCGCAGACGGCGACCCATGCTTCGGCGGCACATAGATGCCGACGGACCGGAACGGGCTCGCCGGGAGACCAAGGGTGCGATACCGCTTGGCCTGGTCGTCGCCCATTGCCAGGTTCGGACGGTCGAGGAACAGCAGGTCCTCGCCTTTGACGTTGAAGATGAGCGCCTTGGTGTTGACCGCCCGCGCACCCAGAACACCCGAGGTGAAGAGGCTGTGGAGCAGGAAGGTCGCGTAGGTGGTCTTCGTTGCGACGCCGGAGACTCCGGAGATGTTGACGTGGGCACCCCGAGTGCCGTCGACGAATTCCAGGTTGACGAACATCGGCTCACCCGACCTGCTCGAGCCGACGGGAATCCGATCGGTCATGCGGTCGAAGAACAGCGCCCGATCCCGCTCCTCGCCGGTCGCGCGCACGACACCCTGCCCGGGACGCGGCGGGACGAACGTCTCCGGCTCGAAACGCGTCGCGACCACCTTGGCCGCCTCGCCGACCTCGGCCGGCAGGATGCCCTCCTCGATCAAGAACACGTCCGAGTCGAACCGGGCGCCTTCGTGGCGGGCACGCACCTGCTCCACGATGCCGTAGATGTGCACGGTGTCGCCGCCCGGGAGGGTGCGTTCGAGGGCGACGACGTCGTCGAGCTGGAGGTACTCACCCGGAGCGACCCCCACCCAGAACTCGAGCGGTGTGGCGTCTTCGGTGCCGATGACGCGCCCGACGATGTTGTGTGTCATGGCGGCGAGCGTACCAGCGGGCGGTGACGGGTTCGGAGCCGCGTCCCTCCCGGCATGGAATCCAGACGGTGGTCGGGAGCGCCATGCCACCTTTAGACTGTCTTCACCTACCACGCCAGGAGGTGGGCCGACACATGCCCAGGGACTTCGCCGCGCTGGCCGTCGCGGCCATGACTCTTTCAACAGTGATAAGTGCCTGCACACCTGCCACCTCCCCGACACGGTCGGCCCCGCCGGCAGCAGTGTTGACCGCCGCAGAGCAACGCAGCTTGGCCCGTGTCGAACGGGATCTCGTCAATGTCGACTACTTCACGTCACAGGAGGTAGACGTCGTTGCCGAGGCCAAGGCAGAACTGGAGTATCGATGCCTACGGAACGCCGGGATCGACTGGCGGCCGCCGGGACCGTCGGACATTCCCGACACGCCGAATCCTCTCAACGCAATACGTCCGCCGGACCTCTGGCTGCATCAGGACGGACCGATCGGTCTCGCGACGCCACTTGCCGAGCCCGGAACCCTCGATACCTTTCTCAGTTCGTTGCGTTCGGCCGATTCGGCGATGCAGGAGTACCCGCCGGCCCCGCCCGGTTGGGAGGACGCCGAGTTCGGGAATCCACGCAGGGAGATCACCATCGACATCGGCGGAGGCGGTTCGGTGACGGTTCCGGTAAGCGGCTGTGCGGGGCAGGTCGTCGAGCAGCTCTACGGCGTGGACGCCGCCGCCTACCATCGGACGCGCACCGCGGCGATCGTTGCATCGAAGGTTCTCGACCAGGTCGTCGGCAACGAGTCTGTGGCCGACGCGACCCGCCGGTGGTCCACCTGCATGCACAGGCAAGGGTATCGCGTGGCAACGCCCGACGATCTGTATGAACTCTTCCAGAGCGACTTCGAAGGCCTGATCAACGGCACACGGACGATCGCCGACCTCTCGGAGACCGACGCTGCCGTCGGAGCGGCAGACGCCGAGTGCAAGACACAGAGCGGTCTCGCCACGACGTTCGCCAGAACGCTGATCGACGTTGGAGAGGAACGGCTGCGACGCAACGAGGGTGTGTTGGCGGCGTACGCGAAGTACCGAGAAGAAGGACTCGAGCGGGCCGCGGCAATCGTCGGCGGGTCGTTCCCCGACGATGTGGACGGGGGATCGTGATGGCGCGGCGCCTCGCGGCCGGTGCACTCGTGGTCCTCGTGACCGTCGCGGCAACCCTCGTCGCGACCGCGATCGTGTCCCGCCCGGAACCGCCTTCGGGTGAAGACACCGCGTCCGAGACGGAGACGATGCTCACCGGAACGGTCGCCCGTGAGGTGCTCCGTCGCGGCGTGTTCCTGCGCGCGAGGGTGATCGACAATCCGGAGCGTTTCCCGATCGACCGATCCGGGGTCGTCACCGCCATGCCGAAGCGTGCCGGGGACGAGGTCCTCGAAGGGGACGTGGTCGTGGAGATCCAGTCGCGGCCCGTCATGCTGCTCTACAGCCCGTTTCCCGGATGGCGGGATCTGCAGCCCGGCTCGCGAGGCCGTGACGTCGAGATGGTGCAACGGGCCCTCGGTCGTCTTGGGTATCCGATCATCGACGAGCCCGGGGTCTTCGGCCCCGACACCGAGGCGGCCGTCCGAGACCTCTATCTCGACCGCGGCTACGAGCCACCGGCCACGGGAGATGGGGAGACGGAGCTGCCGCCGGGCGAGGTGCTCCTGGCCCCGGAGGGCGTGTGGCTCTGGTCCGCCGACGGTGTCGAGGTCGGTACGGTGTTGGTCCCCGGAGCCCCGGAGGTCTTCCTGCGGCGTCCCGGAACACGCCTCCAGCTCGACGGTGTTCCTGGGACGATCGGCAACGGGACGGATCTGCTCGTGTGGACCGCTCCCGGAGCAGAACCCCGGGCGGCGACCGTCGTAGACGTTCTCACAGCCCCCGTTGGTGCCGACGTCGACAGGCAGGTCGTCGAAACCGAACCCCCGACGGCACAGCTCATCGGAGGTCGGTCGGGCGACGTCGCCGTCGAGGTCGTCTCCGAAGCCACCGCCGGACCGGTCCTGGCTGCACCGGGTACCGTCGTCGCCACAGGCCCCGACGGCGGCACCTATGTGGAGCGGCTTGCCGACGGAACCGTCGAACGGGTACCGATCACCGTCGGCTTCATCGGCGACGAGCTCGTCGAGCTCCGCTCGGACCGACTCGAGGTCGGCGACGAACTGCTGCTCCAACGGTGAGAGGCTGCACCGCATGAGCATCGAGGCGACGGCTCTCGGCCGGTTCTTCGACGGAGGGCGGGTTCACGCCGTCCGGGACACGAGCTTGCGCATCGACGACGGCGAGTTCGTCGTCATCACCGGCAAGAGTGGCTCCGGAAAGTCCACCCTCCTCAACCTGTTGGGGCTCCTTGACCGGCCGACGACCGGCAGTCTGGTCATCGACGACGCATCCGTCATGTCGCTCTCGGAAGCCGAACGAACCAGATTCCGGGGACACACACTGGGTTTTGTCTTCCAGGACTCCTTCCCCGACGCGACCCGAACAACGGCCGAGAACGTGATGCAGGGGCTCCGGTAC
>JAADGS010000029.1 GCA_013152275.1 Actinomycetota bacterium
GCGGTCCTCGTTTCAAACGGAGAATCCCGTCTCCTCATGCGCCGCGAAACGATGGACGATGTTCTCTCAAGGGATGTCTCCCTCCGATAACACCAACTGCTCCGTTCTTGTGACGTTTCGAGGCAATAGTCAGGTCCAAACGTCACAAGAACGGAGCAGTGGGCCTACCGCCTGACCAGTTGTTGGCTACTATGGGTGTATGGCCGAACGCAACAGGGGACTTGTCGGGGCGATAGTCGGGACGGTATTCGCAACTGTTGCGTTTCTCGGTCCGGTTGCCTTTCTGATCGGGGTTCAGTCGCGCTCGGACACCTTGGACGGCGTCACCGACGGCCCGGTTCCGATCGTGACCGAGGCCGGACTGCGCAGCGTCGATACCCGGGCGGCTGCCACCCTTGAGTTGTCATGGACGGATGGCCCGACACTCAAGTCGCCGGGATTGGACGGACGGGTGACGCGTATCGCCGTCGAGGCCGGCGATACGATCATCAGCGGCGACGTCATCCTGGCCGTCGACGGTATCGACCGGATCGCGCTCGTGACACCGGAACCGATGGTCAGGACTCTCGACCGGGGCGCCAAGGGCCCTGACGTCGAGTGGCTCCAGGACTACCTCACAGAGGCCGGTTTCTTCTCCGAAAACATCACCGGGACGTATGGCTACCGAACAGACCGGGCCGTCAAGGCGTGGCGCACGTCATTGGGGGACCCCGACCCGAGCGGAGTTTTCCTGCCGCAGCTCGTTCTTTGGTTGCCGGGCGAACCGTTCGCTGTTGATGCGGTGCTCGTTGCGGTCGATGACGTAGCCCCTGGGGTTGGCTCGCCGGTGGTGACCAGTCCGAGCTCGCTCTCGACTGCCGTGGTGGGGGTACGCGAGGGCCAAACAGTGCCGGTATCGGGCGACCTTGTGTTCGCCTCATCCGAGGGTGACACCATTGCTCTCTCCGGCGAGCTTGTAGTCGTCGATCTCGGTTCGGTGGCAGCGTTGCTCGCCGTGAGCGCCGAGGTCGAGTCGGTGGATGGGTTCGTCAGGGCGACCTCGTCCACGGAGGTCGCGACAGTCCCGACATCGGCAGTGATAGCCGACGGAACCGGGGGCGTGTGCGTATGGAAGTCGGATGGGGACGGATTCGCGGCCGTTCCGGTTGAGCTGGCAAGAGCGACCGCCGGCGTGGCGTTTGTCGGGACGGGTGTGCAGCCGGGTGACAAGGTGCTTGTCAACCCCGTCGAGATCCTGGATGTTTGGGCATGTCGTTAGCGGTCCGCGATGTGACTCACACCTACCGCACCAGCGCCGGTCCGGTGTTGCGCGACGTATCTTTGGAGTTGGGGGACGGCGAAACCGCAGCGATCATGGGTCCGTCAGGTTCGGGGAAGACGACCCTGCTTTCGATCCTGGGTCTGCTCATGCCACCGACGTCCGGCGATGTGTTGCTCGATGGTGAGAGCATCCCCGGTGGACGAGTTCGCCGGGGATTGCGGTCCCGCGACTTTGCGTGGGTATCCCAGACGACGAACGTGCTGGCACGCAGATCCGTCCGCGACAACGCTGCTCTGGCGTTGCTCGGCCAGGGAGCGCAACGCACTCCCGCATACGTCGAGGCCGAGAAATCGCTCGTGATGGTCGGCCTCTCCGGGTTGTCGCATCGGACCGTCCAAACCCTGTCGGGTGGAGAGCTACAGAGAGTGTGTATTGCGCGCGCCCTGTGCGGCAGACCCCGGTTCATCCTCGCCGATGAGCCATCCGGTCAGCTTGATTCTGCGACGACCTCTCGGGTGCTCGATGCCCTCCTTGCCGCTCGTGAGCAGGGTTCAGCTCTCATCGTGGCGACACACGACCCCGAGGTCGCTGAGCGCATGGACCGTGTCATAGAGCTTCGCGACGGCGAACTGTCGGTGATGTAGCAATGTGGAACGTTCGGACGTTGATCGGCGAAGGCATCCGCAACGTCGTGAGCTCTGGTATGCGGGGGCTGGTCGTCATGGCTGCATTTGCCGGTGTCGTGGCCGGCTTGTTCCTCACAGAAGTGTCGTTCGTGGACGGGGTCATCAAGGACCAGCAGGCATTCACAGAACGCGGGCTGAACGTCTTTGTGGTCGGTGTCGAAGACGGCACCCTCCAACTCGACCGTTGTACCGAGCTCAACCGACTCGACCATGTCCTCGCCGCCGGGGGCGTGCGGCGGGCGGAACAAACTATCTTCTCGACTGCCCCGGGAGTGCGGTTCCAAACGGTTGAGGTGTCGGGCAGGTTGCTGGATGTCTGGGCTCGCGATCGGACCCCTGGTTTGTCGGCACCGATTAGCCAGTTCTTTGTCGGGCAGGCTGCGGCGGACGAGCTCGGTCTTGCCGCTGGCGTCACGGTCGAACCCCGCGGGGTCGCTGGCGTCGTGCAGATCGCTGGCGTCGTTGATGTGTCGGGTCGGTATGAGGCGGCAAGCCGGTGGGTGATGATTCCGAGTGTCGCGGCGGGAGATGGTGATGAGTGCTGGGTCGAGTTTGCTCCCCAGGCGAAGTCCACTGCCAAGGGCGAGCTGTTGTCCTGGTTCGACAAGGATGAGTTGAGCATCGGGATTCGATCACTGGTGCCGACCGGCGAATTCACTCGTGACCCGCTGCGCAGCCTTCTTGAGCGCAGCACCCAGTCGTTGTGGATCCCCGGTGGCGCTCTGCTCTCTCTCATCCTCTGGATCGGCGTATGGTTCCGCCGCTCCGAACTGGGGCTCTACCAATCGTTGGGTATGTCGACGCTTGACCTGTACCGGCTCGGATGGATCGAGACCGCCCTGATAGCAGTTATCGGTGCGGTCGCGGGGTTGCTGTGGGGCACCGTGGTGGGACTGCGACTGGTCGGTAGCCTTCGGCTGGACCAATCAATGTTCGGGTTCCTCACGGCCACGTCCGGAGTTGCCCTAGCGCTTGCGGTGGGTCCGCTCGCCTATGCGCTGTTATCGCGATCGCACATCGCAACGCTGCTCAAGGAACGGTGACAAGGAAACTTTTCGCGACCCCCCCCCACAAACGGACATCGGGTCGGTATCCTTTCGGTATCGGTCTTGATTCGGTGTGCGCGACGGTCCTGACCAACCGAAGAAGGGAAAGCACATGCGAAGAATCATCTACCTACTCCTGGTCGTCGCCATGATGACCACGACTATCACTCCGGCCTCCGCTAGCAACGTCCACGTAGTGGGTGGAGGCAATGGAACCTGCACCTACGACGGCTACCACGACTACTTCAGCGACGTTGTGTTCGCTTCAACTCAGGTCAACTCGGGTCCGTGTTCGACGGTGAAGGTCGAGGCGAAAATCAAAGTCAACGGCTCCTGGACCATCAGATCGTGGTACGGGTATAGCGGCTACGTCGAGCGGTCGTGGGGATACGACGACTTCAATTGGACTCGTCACACCGTTTGGGGTGGCCCGTCACCGGCAGTTTGGAAGATCTATTGACGAGACGCAAGGGGCTTGGCAGTCTCCTGGCTTTTGTGTTGGTGGTGGGGGCGTGCTCCGGTACGCCTGCCACCACCGATACAGCGTTCCCACCGTGGCTTGAGACGCTGGTTGCGTCGACGACCGATTTCCAGAAGGAGATCCTCAGTGACGGTGAGGTCACGATCGACGAGTTGGAGAAGGCTGTTCTTGCAACGGTGCAGTGTATGGAGGAGAACGGGATTCCCATCACGGACTTCAGTTTCGATTCCGAAAACGCCGAGTGGGGCATGTCTGTCGCGGCTGAGGAGGCGGATCGTACAGATGCAGAGCTGGCGGCATTTGACGCTATCGAAAACGCGTGCACGGAAGAGTACTCGATGGCGGTTGGAAGTGTGTTTGGGTTTCAGAATCGACCGACCCCTGAGGAACTCAGCGCCGAACTCGCACGAACGGCGCAATGTATGCGCGAGGAGGGATTCGATGTGCCCGATGGTGCAACACGCGAGGCAATGCAGAACCTTGCAGGTACGAGCCGCCGCGCATACGGTGAGTGTCGCCAGTTGGCTCAGGAGCAAGCCAACTGAGGATTGGTGTAGGCGCGGCTCGCGTTGTCGGCATCGACGGTGACTTCGCGGTTGGTACGTTTGGTGTTTGAGGAGGCGCGGTGGATATCGGGATGACATGTTGATCGGAGGCCGTCTCCGCGTCGGTCTTGTGGCTTTTGTGTTGGTGGTGGCGGCGTGTTCGGGTACGGCTGCCACCACCGATTCGGAGTTTCCGCCGTGGCTTGCGACGCTGGTTGCATCGACGACCGATTTCCAGAAGGAGATCCTCAGCGACGGCGCAGTGACCATCGATGAGCTAGAAAAGGCGATTCTCGCCAACGTGCAGTGTCAGGTCGAGAACGGTGTTGAGATTCGGGACTTTGTCTTCGACCCACTCGGCGGAGGATACGAAATGGCGGTCGTGTGGGGGGCGGATCTTCCCGGTGATGCAGCCCGGGACGCCGTTGACGCCATTCAAGCCGACTGTGAGGCCGAGTATTCCATCGCCGTCGAAAACGTGTTTGGGTTCCAGAATCAGTCGACTCCTGAGGAGCTGAGCGTCGAGTTGGCGCGTACGGCGCAGTGCATGAGGGAGAAGGGTTTTGACGTGCCCGAGGGTGCGACAGGTGAGGTGTTGCAGAACCTTGTCGGGGCCGACCGCCGGACATACGGAGAGTGTCGCCGGGTGGCCCAGGACGGGTCGAATTAGTTGTGGCCTCCCGTTCTTGTGACGTTTGGGCGCAATAATTGCGCCCAAACGTCACAAGAAC